>NZ_JBEBVH010000180.1:0-8560 GCF_040392825.1 Pseudopedobacter sp. | reverse complement strand
ATAAGCGCCGGTTTCTGTTATAGGGGTTTTTAAGATATATGCCGACCGAATTACAATAGTAGTAAGTAGTTTTGCATCATAATATTGTAATCTGGAGTTGATACCAAATCTGGCCCTTAAAGGCGCTGTTAATAAGCCCGAGCGAGTTGTTGCTCCAACCAAAGTAAAAGGACTTAAGGAAATCTGAACCGAGCGGGCATTGGGGCCGGTCTCCAGCATAATATCAATCTTGAAATCCTCCATGGCAGAATATAGATATTCTTCAACCAAAGGACTTAAACGATGTATTTCATCAATAAATAATATATCTCCTGTATCCAGATTAGTTAATAAACCAGCTAAATCGCCCGGTTTATCTAATACATGTCCGCTCGTTATTTTAATACCAACACCCATTTCGTTGGCTATAATATGTGATAGCGTAGTTTTACCTAATCCAGGAGGACCATGAAGTAAAACATGGTCTAGTGGTTCGTTACGAAGCTTAGCAGCTTTTACGAAAATCTTTAAGTTTTCTAATATTTTTTCTTGTCCAGTAAAGTCGTCAAACTCCTGTGGACGAAGCACTTTCTCTATCTCTTTATCCGTAAAAGATAATTTTTCACTGCTCGGGTCAAGATGCTCGTTCATGGGGATGAATTTACGAATATTTTTACTTTAGTTTATTAGTCATTCGTTGAATTAGTCTTTAGTAGATTTTACGGTAGATTATCGACTATAGATAGCCAAATTTTGGTCTTTGACTTTTATATCTATCAATACTTCCTGAACCAGCTTCTGATCTTCATTTCTATTACTCCCCAAAATGCTTCTTTAAAGATTTTTGTAGACATTTTGGAAGTGCCCGCTGTACGATCGGTAAAGATGATAGGGACTTCTACAACTTTAAAACCATGTTTAATTGCTGTAAACTTCATCTCTATCTGGAATGCATAACCTACAAATTTGATTTTATCTAATTTAATGGTTTCCAATACCTTTTTTCTATAACATTTAAAGCCGGCCGTGGCATCCTGGATATCAATTTGTGTTATAAACCTGACATAGACGGAAGCAAAGTAAGACATCAATACCCTGCCCATTGGCCAGTTAACAACATTTACGCCATTAATATATCTGGACCCTACGGCTACGTCTGCACCATTTACACAGGCTTCTCGCAGTTTTATCAGATCTTCAGGATTATGGGAGAAATCGGCATCCATTTCAAAAATATATTCATAGTCTTTTTGGAGAGCCCATTTAAATCCGTGTATATAGGCAGTTCCTAACCCTAGTTTACCAGATCTTTCTTCTATGAAAAGTTGGTTAGGATATTCAGTCATTAACTGTTTAACAATGTCTGCAGTGCCATCGGGAGATCCGTCATCAATAATCAGGACATTAAACGGATATGATAAAGAGAAAACTTTATGGATAATATTAGCGATGTTCTCTTTTTCGTTATATGTAGGAATAATGACGATGCTATCTGACACGGGAAATTGTTCTTTAATCGCGAAATTACGTTAATTTTTTTTATTTGTATCAAGTATTGTCTAGTTGTCCGTTGTTAATTCATCGACTATACAAACTTAGGTCCCAAGACTTATTATAATACTATTTTACATCTCCCATTAATTTCCTTACTAACGGTGAAATACCAATAAGTACGACACCTGCAATTAAAGCATATATAGCTAACTGTTGATATCCTGATGTATAAGCATATAGTTTTTCCTGCAAAGTAGCATTTTCATTAGCTTTCGCCATCCCGGCACCTAAAAGTCCGGCAACATATTGACCATAAGCGCTGGCTAAAAACCACATGCCCATCATGATACCTTGTAATCGGGCTGGTGATAATTTTGTCATAATCGAAAGTCCGATCGGCGAAAGACAAAGCTCACCTAAAGTTACCACAAAATAAGCTACGGTAAATACATCTAAAGATGTCACGCCGTTTGCATTAGCGAAAAAGCGTGTGGCATAGAAGATATAGAAAGCACCTGCTAAGAATAAAAATCCGAGACCAAACTTTACAACAGTATTTGGTTCTATTTTTCTTTTGGCAAGGGCTATCCATATTAGTCCAACTATGGGCGCAAAAATAATAACAAACAAAGAGTTTGCAGAGTTATTCACTCCGTTGGGATCTAATTTGATGGTGTTCAGAATGGTATTATCTAAATTGCTGGCTGCAAATAGACTTAGTGAACCGCCGCTTTGCTCAAAAAAGGCCCAGAATATAATAGAGAAGATAATAAAGACAAGAGCAGCAATAAGTTTTTTGCTTTCTTCCCAGGTATGCCTGGTCATTTCAAAAAAAAGATAGAGTAAAGTTACGGGGCCAATAATATACATGAAATAATCGGTATACGCTGTTTTTGCTACCATCGTCATGATGATTGGAATGGTTGCCAAAGAACCAACGAAGACAGCTAAGTTATACCAATTCTTACTTTCGTGTACCACTACAGTTTCTCCTTTTTCGTTAACTATGGTTTTTTTGAAAGGAGAAAGTCCGATAGGGCCAAGTGTCTTTTGTGTAAATGCAAAGGTTATCAAGCTTATAGTCATAACAATAGCTGCCAAACCAAAAGCAACGTTCCAATACAGATGATTGGGGATTAAGTGTGCAAAAAGTTCGCCTTTACCAATGGCAATACAAGCATATCCTCCCATTAATGCTCCTATATTAATGCCAGAGTAGAAAAGAGAAAAGCCTGCATCTCGTCTGTTATCATTTTTCCCATATAAAGAGCCTACCATGGTAGAAATATTCGGTTTGAAAAAACCTGTTCCGACAACAGTGAAACTGATACCCAGAAAGAAGTAAGTGTGTGGTTCGAAAGCTAAAATTAAACTTCCTATGATCATTAGGAGCCCGCCCCAGAATAAAGATTTTCTGAAACCTAAAATCTTATCTGCAAATAATCCTCCAATAAAAGTAAACGCATATACAAAAGCTTGAGTAGCTCCATATTGTAGGTTTGCCGTTTCTTCTGACATTAATAATTCGTGGGCCATAAAGAAAACAAGCATTCCCCGCATTCCATAGAAACAGAAACGTTCCCACATTTCGGAAAAGAACAGGTACCACAATTGTTTGGGATATTTACCCTCGAAGTTTTGTATATTTTCTAATGTTTGGTTATCAGAGGTCATCTTTTATTTATTATAGAAAAAGCTGTTGTTAATTAACCAACAGCTGATCTAAAAGTTTTTAAGCTTTATTTACTTTACACCGTGCATCAATTTCCTCATTAAAGGAGTTAACATCATAATTAACAAACCTAAAGCTATTGGTATGATGGTGAAAATTAAAAAAAATGTTGCCATAGAATACTGGGCTGTAATCTCATCAATCATGCCTCCCATTGTACCGGCAATCTTATTCCCGATGGCAATGGCCAGATACCAGATTCCAAACATAATGGCAATCATCCTCCCTGGTACCAATTTACTTACATAAGATAAGCCAACTGGCGAGATACAAAGTTCGCCCATGGTATGAAAAAGATAGGCCAAAACTAACCAGATCATACTTACAGATGCGGTTTGAGCACCCTGTGGGATACCAGAAGCTCCGTAAGCCAGTGCAGCAAATCCAGTTCCCAATAAAATCATTCCAAACCCATTCTTGTAAGTAGCAAAGGGATTGTACTTACTTTCCCATATTTTGGAAAATAAAGGAGCTAGTGTGATAATAAAAAGTGCATTTAATACACCAAACCATGTTGCCGGAACTTCTGCCTGCTCGGTAGCATATTGCTCTTTAAGCATAAAAAGCACCAGGCTCCAGATAATCAGAAATGCTATTGCCAGAATTGTATTTCCTAGCGAAAAGCGCTTAAAAGTTTTATTGAAAAGTAAGAAAAGAACATAGGTGATAATAATTAAGGGAACAATTGTAATAAGGGTATTTACAATATTGAAGGCAATTTTTGTATTTCCCTCTAATATTCTGGCTGTATAATCTTTAGCAAATATTGTCATAGAACCACCTGCCTGTTCAAAAGAAGCCCAAAAGAAAATAGTGAAAAATGCCAGGATGATCACAGCAATCATTTTATCTCTTAGTATTGGCGTATATTGAATAATCCTTTTAACCAGGATAAATAGGAAAAGGGCTAAAGCTATACAAATAACAAATGTATTTCCGGTGATGTTCCCAACGTTGAAACTAAAGAGATTTACAGAGGTTATTTTTGATAAAGGATCATTGATAACCCAGGTTAGTCCCATTACCGCAATGATTGAAATTAGCGTTAAATCGAAATTAGAAAACGGATTTCGTTTTGCTTCATCAGGACTTTCATTAACAGATTTCACAGTTTCGCCATCATAAACGGGTTTTTTGCCAATATCCCCAAATATGCCTTGGGTGAAATAGAACTGAAGCATACCCAAAAGCATAAAAATTCCAGCTAAACCAAAACCATAACTCCAACCCCAATCAGGACTCTCGCCAATGTAGCCACATAGCAGCATTCCCAGGAAAGCGCCAGCATTTACACCCATATAGAAGATAGTATAAGCGCCGTCTTTTTTTTCGGGATGTTTTTCGTACATCTGAGCCACAATAGAGGTCATGTTAGGTTTAAAAAAGCCGTTGCCTAAAACCAATAGACATAAGCCCATGTACATGAAAATAGGATTAAACTCAAAAGCCATAGACAAATGACCAAGTGTCATGAGTAGGGCTCCGACAATTACCGCCCATCTGTATCCTATTATTCTGTCTGCAACATATCCACCTAATATTGGAGTTAAGTAAGCTAAAGAAGTATAAGAACCATATATTGCTAAAGCATTTTCCCGGGGCCATCCCCATCCAGAGTTATCGCCTACGATAGAAGAGGTTAAAAAGAGAACAAGCAGGGCCCGCATACCATAGTATGAAAAACGTTCCCACATCTCCGTAAAAAAAAGAACAAATAATCCAGAAGGGTGACCTAAGACAGTATTTTTGAAGAAATCGTTTTCAGTCTGTTGACTTTTCAGCATAAATGTTAGTTAGTATGTTTGTTCCCCGTACGGGATTAAATTCCAATTATATTAAAAAAATGTTATTGAATCTTAAATGAAACAATCAATTTACATACTAAACTGAAGAAGTCAAAATATCGCCTTAATATTTCCTGATAGGAGCAGTACCGGGATTAATTTTGGAAGGGTCTACAAAAGAATCATCACTATCGTCCGGAAGATTCTTTAGATTCATATTATCGATATAGGTCCATTTCCCATTTCTATATCGGTACCCGTCATAGCTTAGGTCCGGGACATATTTATTTTTAACTTCTTTGAATTCTTCGTTAGGTGGAATCAGATGGTCAAAAACAAAAACTTTATCATCTTTTACATATTTCAATAACATGGATGCGCTGCTATTGTAAAAGAAAACCCGTCGGTTAAGATAGGTCTGACTTTTGGCACTTTCCTGAAATACAGGGACTTCTCCAAATATAGCTTTTCCGTTTTGAATGCTTAAAGTTTCTATCACCTTCGAACTGGTTTCCATATCCTGACCTTTCCAGCCCAATAGTATATAATATGGTTTCTTGCCAAATACAGGAATAATATTGTAATACACAGCTCCGTACCATTTATTGTTAGGAAGGGATGTTTGTTCTAATTCCTGGTTTATTTCCAGTGACCCGTCTATCAATGGTATGAGCTCTAAACGTTCGGAGTTATTGAGCTGGATTGCCCCATAGTATCTAAAATTTCCATTGTTCCCAAATACAAACCACGAAAATATTCTAAATTTTTTATCATCAGAAGTTTTTATAGATATGATATTTTCCAGTTTATCAAATTTGTAATTAAAAGATCCTTTTGTTTTTAAACTGCTAATAAGTGTTTTTATAAAATTTTCGTTTGCTTTAATGCGATTGTTTTCTACGGTGTCGTTGATAATAATTTGCCCAAGATTTTTGAGGGAATCTTCATATTGGTAAATAGATAATTCTGGTTGCTGAGCCTTTGCTTTTAAACAAAAAAGAATAAACAAGAAGGCGATAACTATTCTCATAACTTTCTATAAACGATGGATCTTAAAGCTTGCAAGTTATTCAAAATAGAATAAACGAATAAACTAAATTTATATTACCAATATTAATAGCAAACTTAGTGACGGTATAACTGTTTTTTGTACTATAAGTGCTAGTTCATCCAAAAATCATATTTTTGAAAATAAATAATTTCCTGTGAGCCGATTTAATAAAAATACTCATCAGATCCTGTATAGAAAGTATGCTTCAATTGTGAAATATCTGTTGATGACTTTTTCTGTAATTTTTATCACGTTTGTTTTGCCCAAGCAACCTCGGTTTAAATTTGAATTCGAGAAGGGGATGGTATGGCTGCATGACGATTTGGTGGCACCGTATAATTTCTCTATTCGTAAAAAAGCTGCTGAAATTAAGCAGGATAGAGAAAGTATCTCAAAATCTATTTTGCCAGTGTATAGAATGGATGAGAAGGTTTTTGAAACACAGATTAGTCAGTACCAGGCAGATTTTGAGGCAAAGTGGTTGGGAGCCTCTTTACCAGAGGGAGATATCAAGGAAAGGACATTTGAATTTGGTTTTTCTGTATTAAAAGGATTATACGAGAAGGGAATTATAGGTCTGAACCAAAATTATCAAAAGAATCAGAGCGACGGGAGTTATCTGATCACTCTGCTTAAGAACAATGTAAGATCTGAGGTAAGTACAGCCACTCTTTTAACGCCTTCGTCTGCTTTGTCTCAGGCCAGTGAAAAAATAGTAACCAATAAATCCGTCCGTACAGATATTCTAATTGCTGTAATTAAAGACAGGATAACTCCTAATGTGATTTTAGACGAGAGATTTACAGAAGCGTTGGAAAGACAGGCGGTAGAAAATGTTTCGGTAACCAGGGGAATGGTTCAAAAAGGTGAAATTATTGTAGAGAACGGAAATGTCGTTAATGAAAACGTATATCAAAAACTCGAGTCGTTAAGGCAGTCGTATGAGGAGAATGCAAAAATGCGCGGCGACAGGAAGCAGGTTTTTCTGGGACAGTTCTTAGCAGTAGGGTTGGTAATCACCTTATTAATGGTATTCCTTTATTTATTCAGAAAAGATATTTTTCAGGATAATCGAAAAATTGCATTAATCCTTCTGGTTATTATTGCGATGCTGGTTTTCCTTTCCTGGGCAGTAAAAATTAAACTACCAAGTGTATATTATATACCTTATGCTATTGTACCTATTATCATCCGTATTTTGTTCGATACGCGTTTGGCTCTAAATATTCATTTATTAGTCGTACTTGTTGCAGGTTTCTTTGTGCCCAATAGTTTTGAATTTGCATTTTTACAGACTACTGCAGGTATGGTGGCTATTTATAGCATTAAAAACCTGGTAAGGAGAGAACAGTTCTTAATTAGTGCTTTGCTGATTTTGCTGAACTATTTTGTATCATATCTGGGGATTTCTTTAATCAGAGAAGGATCTTTAAGTAGTGTCGAGTGGCTCAAATTCTTACCTTTTGTTTTTAGCGTACTGCTTTCTTTGCTAGCTTACCCATTAATATACTTATTCGAAAGGATGTTTGGTATAACTTCTGATATTACTTTGATGGAGCTTACCAACACCAATAGTACATTGCTGAGAGAGTTGGCATTTAAAGCTCCGGGAACCTTCCAACATTCTCTACAGGTAGCAAACCTGGCCGAAGCGGCAATTTATAAAATTGGTGGAAATGCCCTTTTGGTAAGGGCCGGGGCACTGTATCACGATATTGGTAAAATCGAGAATCCACAGTTTTTTGTCGAAAATCAAATAAAGGGAATTAATCCGCATGACAAATTATCTTATGAGGATAGTGCCCAGATAATCATTAAACATGTTGAGAATGGAATAGAACTGGCCCGAAGATATAATTTACCAGAAGTCGTTATAGACTTTATCAGAACTCACCACGGAAACACCCGTGTTGATTATTTTTATCAATCATTCCTGAAAAATTTTCCTGAGAAATTTATAGATGAGAATATATTCAGATATCCTGGCCCTATTCCTTTTTCAAAAGAAACTGCAGTTTTAATGCTGGCCGATTCTGTAGAAGCGGCTTCCCGTAGTATGAAAGAACCGGATGCAGAATCTATAAATAACCTCGTGGAGCGTATTATTGATTATAAATTGGAGCAAAATCAATTAAATGATAGTAATATTACTTTAAAGGAGATAGAGACTATCAAGTTGATTTTCAAGACAATGTTGATGGGAATTTATCATGTCCGGATGGATTATCCAGAATAGTTTGAAAATTTCTTTTGAAGATATTATCCTATTGTTATATTTGCATTCCCAAACGGGAGGAGAGGTGTCCCAAAGGGACTCCTTCGGAGCCTGAGAGGCCGAAAGCCAAGGGGATAAACTTTTGATAATGTATTATACATATATTTTAAAAAGTTTAAAAGATAACAAGTACTATTATGACAGTTGCCAGGATTTAACGTTGAGGCTTGAACAGCATAATAGTAAAAAGGTAAAATCTACTAAAAGTAGAGTACCCTTAGTTATCCACTATTTCGAGCAGTATG
>NZ_JBEBVH010000179.1:0-8609 GCF_040392825.1 Pseudopedobacter sp. | reverse complement strand
AAACGCGATGAGCTGCGGCTCTGTTATTTTCTTTATATAGATTAAAACCAGGCTGCTGGTTAGAGCGATAAGTGCGGTAGGCACATCAACAATAGAACGTGTTGCGATAACAATAACTGAAGCAACCAGTGCACCAATTACTGCTGCTGTTATACCATCTACAAAGGCTTTAATACTTGCGTTTTTGGCGATCTTTTTAAAGTAAGGAGCCAAAATAACGGTAAATAAAAAGCAAGGTAAAAAAGTAGCCAGGGCAGCAACGGCAGCGCCCGGAAAGCCGCTCATAAGGTAACCGATAAATCCAACGGTAATTACTACTGGTCCGGGTGTAACCATAGCTACCGCTACGGCATCAACAAACTGGTTTTCGTTTAGCCATTGATATTCGTTAACTACACCAGCATGAAGAAAGGGGACAATTGCCAGGCCACTGCCAAATACAAAAGCACCTGCTTTTAGAAAAAACAAACCGATTTCTTCCAGCGTATCTTTTGAGTAATTCCAAAATCCGGCATTACTAAAGAAGAGTATCGGCAACGCATTTGGTTTCTTTATCCAGGCCGGCGGTGCTTTTATAAGCATATATAGCAGTCCACATCCTATAAAGAGAGAGCTACTTCCTCCTGCTGTGTAATAACCGTCACCACCACAGCTATCAGATAAAATATCCATAACAGCCAATTGTCCTTAATATTAGCGAGGTTGAGCTTTCCGACGGATTTTAAAGTTAATTTGTAGGCACTGATGCTAATTATGCCAATCACTGCAGCACTTACGCCATAGAATATCTCATGCATCCAGGGTAGCCCACTATATAGTTGATAAACCACGCCCAATGTTACTACCATGATAAAGGACGGCAGTACAAACGCCAAACCGGCAAGCGTAGCACCAAGAAGACCATAATGGACAAAACCAATGTAAATTCCTAGCTGTGCAGCAAGTGGCCCGGGTGCAAGCTGTGCTAAAGCTACTCCTTCTTTGTATTCTTCTTCGCTTAGCCATTGTTTTTCTTCTACTAAATCTCTGTGCATATAACCTACTAAGGCTACGGGACCGCCAAAGCCCCAGGTACCGAGCTTCAGGAAATAGAGAGTGATGTCTTTTAATGTATATTTTTTATTTTTCATGGTCAGAAAGCAATTCCAAATTGAAAACCTATGGTGAAAGAAGTTGACTTATCGTTCCCGAAGCGAATGGGTAATGGCAGGGCAGCGAAGTAGCTGCAATTCTTGTTTTTAATTAAGGTTTTGTTTAGTACCGGCGTCAAGCCGTAACGTCCGGATGTTTCAAAAGCGACACGTCCCGCAAAAATGAAGCCGTCGCCCAGGGCCACAAGAACACCGGGGTGAAAAGTGAAATTAGCCATTTTACTACTGCCATCTTGAGCGCGAACTGATGGTACGAACTCTGCTGAAAACCCAATTTTTTGACTTTTCCAGAGATTGATGCCTGTAGGCATTCCCACTACATAGTGGCCATCAAAATTCGTGTCTGTAGTTGTGCTACTGTAGGTAACAATCGGATGCAGTATGCCGACGTAACCAGTAATCTTCGGATAACTTTGTACCGGCGTATTTTGCGCGTAACTATCGGCCACGGCCAAAAGCAGCATCAGTAATGATAAAAAACGGAAATATGTCATGAATTAAGCTTGTATTTTATGCAAGTTTATTCATGATTTTTATTGTAAAATTGTACGAATTTAACTACTAGTCTAATTTTTACTTTTTGACTGATTTTCGATAAACAGACGGACTTTGACCTGTGAATTTTTTAAAAATACGGTTGAAATGACTTTGGTCAGAAAAACCAGTAAGATAGCCGATTTCAGTCAAACTGTGTTTAGTTTTTTCGATGAGTTCACAAGCCCTTTCAATCCGCAGTTTACGCATATAATCACCAAAACTCAGATCGTCAAAGTATTTGGAGAACTCCCTTGATAAATATGCGGGATTTATCTCCAGTTCTTCAGATGCCTGTTGTAAGCTCAGGGTCATATTTGTGTCCAGTTGATCCTGAATCAGTTCTTTTAATGTTTTAGCCCATTCAGGTGTTTTCTTACCTTTTTCCTGTTTTAAGTACTGATGATAAACCTGCAATAACATTTGCTCAATAGGACCATCCTGCGAATGCTTCTTTTTAAATAGATGTGTTGCCCAACTGTATAGACCATCGTATATCATCATCCCCACATCCAGCAATTCTTTATCATCTTTGATATTGTACGCTAATCCTGAAAAAATAGCTTCCAGTCCGGCAGCTTGTGGCGCAAAATCATGTCGGTCGGTATCAGCACCACGAACGATGGTCGCAATACGGAACAAGGCAGGGTCCTTTAATTGATGCTTTTTGATAATATAATCGAAAGTGCACTGGTTATGATAGTGTGTATATTCTACTCCAGGCAAATCAAAAGGGATTGCGTCCAGTTTTTGTGCTTCTGTCAACACCTCCGTATACGGGACATAGATGATTTCAGCGTTCGGGTCTACAAAACGTTTAATAAGCCACGGGCAGGCAATACGGTCAATTTTAGGTCTATCGCGGGTAATCCATTTCATATGTCAAAAATATACTATTTGGTGTCTTTAACGATTCCAATCAGAGGATTCTTTTGGGGATATTGAAAACTATGGTTGCAAATCTATTGTTGTTAAATATGGGGAACAGCAAACTGAAAATCAACTTAATCCAGTTATCATGAAAAATATGGAGCATAACGAGGCGCAAAAGGAAACCAGTCACAAGAATCCTTATCAAAAATTACTGATGATGGCTTTGCTGTCTTTTATAGCCATGTATATTCTGATGTATTCTATGGTAGATCGTCTTGCAAACGTATATCCGAATATCAATCAATTCTATATGGCTATGTTAATGACTATGCCTATGATTATTATTGAACTTATTTTAATGAGTAAGATGTATGACAATAAAAAGTTGAATGCGAGCCTTATCGGAATATGTTCAATAGGCTTAATTATTTTCTTTTCATTAATTCAAGCTCAAGCTGCTGTTTCCGATAAGCAATTTCTAAAAGGAATGATTCCACACCATGCGGCAGCAATTTTAATGAGCGAGCAATCTAAATCTTCAGATCCCGAAATCCTAAAATTGCAACAGGAAATTATCTCCAGCCAGAAGGAAGAAATAAGGATCATGAAAGCAAAATTGAAATCTCTTGAATAGCTGATTAAGAGAATAGTCTATCTATATTAAGATTATTCCACAAATTGGCCATGCTGATAATAGGATTTAGATTTTTACCAAACAGTCCGCTTAGATAAGTTTTTTTTCGATGGCTATCTTTACCAATACGGCTGTGTTTTTTGCTCCCAGTTTTAACAAAAGGTTCTTTCGGTAACCTTTTATGGTTTCTGGGCTAAGAAAAATCTGATCAGCGATTTCACCATTGGTCAATCCTTCGGAAATCAGGCGAAGCAATACCCGTTCCCGGTCTGTGAGCCAGATATTTTTTTTTGAAGGCCTTTTCATAAGAAGATCAATTTCATGAGAGAGGAAAATCTTGCCTGCTGCAACAGCTTCTATTCCGGCTAATACTTCATCTGCCATAGCATTCTTGATAAGATAGCCGGAGGCCCCATTATCCAGCATCTGTCGTACGATGGCATATTCATTATGTGTGGTTAGGGCAAGGACCTTTATTTCCGGAAAATTTTCTTTTACTTCCCTGCAATAATCCAGACCACTCTCTTCGGGTAATCCCACGTCCAGTAACAAGACATCAGGTTTCCAGAATACAAGAGATTGCCGGCTTTCCGCTATACTGTTAGCCATGCCGACAACGGTACCCACACCAGAATCAGTAATAAGCCGACAGAGTCCTTCACTCAGAATTTTATGGTCATCCAAAATAGCTATTTTAATCATGTTGTTAGTTTTTTGTGAATTCCAGTTCCACATTTATTTCAGTTCCCTGGTTGGAGGTGTAGATGTTCATCTTACCGTTAAAGGCTTCTACCCGTTGCCGGATATTGCTCAGCCCCATACCTTCGGTTATCTTTTTCTTGTCAAATCCGATTCCGTTGTCCTGCACTGTAAAGGATAATCTGTCTTCTTCTTGCACAAGCTGTACATGAATACCGCTTGACCTTGCATGTTTCAGGGCATTGCTTACCAGCTCGTGTATACATCGATAGACCATGATTTCCATTTTTTCGGATAGCCGGGTCTCATTTCCAAAATAATGAAAATCTACTGAAGGGATCGCGTCACAGAAATCTGTAAGAGAGATTTTCAGTCCATAACGCAACAACGATTCGGGCATCATGTGATGCGCAACACGGCGCAGTTCCTGAATGGAATCATCAAGCATGGTTAATGCTTTATTGAAACGGGATACATCATTGATTTCCAGAACGGCGCCACCTTTCACTTGCGGCAGGTTAAACTTAACTACAGAAAGCATACTTCCCAACCCGTCATGCAGATCCCTGGCTAATCTTGTTCTTTCTGCTGCCTCCCCATCTAATGTCGCCTGTACCGCAACAAGTTGTTTTTCCTGTTCCAACCTGGAAGCTTTTTCTTCGGCGAGTTTTCGCTTATTCATGGCTAATCGATAGCGTATGATGCCAAATGCCAGTGCAAAAAGTAATAAGATACCTGAAGCAATGCCCAACCAGATATAAAGTTGTCTTTGTTTTTCCAATGCTGTTATTTTGAGTTCTTTCTTTTCGGTTTCGTATTTTACGACCATTTCTGAAAGGGAGTGTTGATAGGAATTATTGGCATAGCGGTCCAAAACCTCACGGTAGCTTTTCAGATACTGTTCGGTAAGTTCGGGATGTCCGAGGTACGCATTTGCCTGGATCAGATTTGCATAGGCATTCATGGCAATGTTAGCATCGGTAGTATCCGTATTTAAACTCTCCAATGCATTTTCTGCTGCTCGGGTATAATCGTCCCGAAAAAAATAAATATTAGAAATGTCGATCAATGCATGTGCAGTCAGGTTGGGGAATCCGAGATTTTTGGTTTTTTGTAAAGCTTTTTGGGCCATGGGCAGCGCTGCCTGAGGGTCACCATAATAATAATGTACCCTCGATAGCATCTGTAAAGCGGAAGCTTCATTAAAACTGTCATTTATATTCTTGCTAATCTGCAGTGCTTTTTCTGCATATTGTAGGGGTTCTTTCTTTGTTTTATTTTGATGCAGAGAGATGTCGCTGAGGGATATGTATATATTAGCCAGCGATGCTTGATTATCTTCCTCTATTGCAAGTTGTTCCGCTTTTTTAAAGTAGACCAATGCAGGAGGATAGTTTTTCAATATCTGATAAATGCCGCCTATATTGGAATATACACTGCAAAGTCCCTTCATGTCGTTTTTTTCTTCCAGTATTTTTGCAGCATTCAGGTAACTTTCTAATGATTTGTTATACAGACTCTGTACCTGGTATATTGCGCCATACGTTACTGCAATGACAGCCTCTGATCTGTAATCCTGCTGTTGCCGGGCAAGAGGTAAAGCCTTTTCCAGATACAGGCTAGCAGTATCGTAAATACCGCCCCGATAGTAACTTGCGCTTATATTTGAATAGAATTTGAGAACACTTTTTTCGTCGTTATTTTTCTCTGCCAGTTCTAATCCCAGTTTGTTATAGGTTATCGATTTAAGAAAATTTAAATCTCTATAGGCTTTTGCCAGGGAATCATATATTTTAATCTTGTCTGCTATGTTATGTGTATTCTTGTTCAATTCCCTTTCTAATGAATCTATGGACTGTGCAGAGCCGATTAAAGGCAACCAAAGTAAAATCATTAACATAGATCTTTTAATCATACTGTTTTGACTATTTAGTTTATAAGGTAAAGATAGTTGTATCCACACCTGAATAAAAACCCCCTTTGGGGGGTATTATAGGAAATGTCACTCATATAACTTTGCTTTCATCAAATGAACAAAAGAGGCACTCGTACCTGCTTGCTTCTTCATTCAGACAAAATCGTAAACTATAAAATAAAAATTATGAAAACAACAATTAGAAAAATGATATGGCTATGCTTTATTGCAATTGCCTTTGTTTCCTGCTCAAAAGATGAGGATAACAATCCCGCAAAGCCCATTGCCGCCTGTGAAATTATTACGGTGTCGGGAACTATAGATCAGCCCACCGTATGGAAAGAAGGTTTTGTGTATGTAATAAACGGTTCTGATTTAACCATAAAATCTGAGTTGATTATTGAACCCGGTGTAAATGTGAAGGTCAAAGATGCAAGAATCTCTGTAGTTGGGGGTAAAATTCTAGCTAAAGGAAGATCAGATAAGCGTATTGTATTTACGTCATTGGCAGATGACCGTTATTGTGGTGACACTAATGCTGACGGTAAGGCTAGTCAGCCTGCAAAAGGCGATTGGGTGGAGATTTCTCTGAATGGTACTACTGAGACTATATTTCAGTATGTTGATATTTTTTATGCGGGAAAGAGTAGTGGAGGAAACAGTAATGCTGTTGATATTTCAGGCCCCAATTCAGTTTCGTTTACGTTTGACAATTGCCGGATTGCACATACGTTTTACCAAAATACTTCGTATGATAGGTCTTGTGCATTTTACGGAAGCTCTTATATGAAAGATGCGACAGTAAGTAAATTTAGCAATAATGCATTTTATGATAATGGGAAACCTATTTATTTCAGTTCCTTTTATAATTTAGATCCAAGTAATGTATTTCACAATCCGGATGAACCTTCACAAAAAAATACATACAATGGTATTTACATGAATTTTACAGGTAGCCCTTCGGGATCAACAGTTAACTGGAACAATACAGAAGTACCTTATGTTTTGGATCAATACTGCCAAGTTTATGATCCGGCAACGATTAATATAGGGCCTAATGTGGTAGTGAAGTTCCAGCGTACTACGGCAGGGCTCCAAAGAGCATATCCTCATAATATTAATCTTCACGCCACTGCAATTCTAACTTCTTATAAAGACGATGTAAATGGTGGTGATACCAATGGTGATGGAAACAGTTCTTCACCTTTAAAGGGTGATTGGGAAGGACTGTTTAACTATTATAGTGGAAATTATCATTATGAGCAGGGGCCTAATATCCTGTATGCTGAAAATTGATTTTATAAAAAACAACAGGGCGTCTGATTCACGGGCGTTCCTGTTTTTATGAACTTATCGAATAGTATTACAAACAACTTTAAAAATGAAAAAAACAATCTTTACACTGGCGGTAATTTTTATCACTATGGCTGTCCAGGCGCAGCAATTTCAAAAAGGAACTACTATGACTAATGTTGGAATAGGACTGGGGACAACTTTGGGAGGACTTGGAAACGAGCGTCCGGCAATCAGTGCATCGGCCGACTATGGGGTGTGGGACATTAATGGTCCCGGAGTGATTAGTTTAGGCGGTTATGTGGGGAATACAGGGTATAAATATATGAGTGGTAATTATACATATAAGTGGAACTATTTTGTTCTTGGAGCTCGCAGTGCTTACCATTATAATGGCTTTACGTCTGTCCCCAAATTGGACGTATACGGAGGAGCGATGCTAGGTTATAATATTGTGAAATATTCTTCAGATGGAGATGATATGGTGATAGCAGACAATTATGGCAGTGGAATGGGATTATCGGTTTTTTTAGGAGGAAGGTGGTTTTTTAGTGATAATATCGGGGCTTACGCAGAACTCGGTTATGGAGTGTCTGTACTAAATGCCGGAGTCACCGTTAAGTTCTGATTTTTCAAATAGTTTTATTGAACGTATGCTGTTGTTATCATTCTTTATTCTCATGAGCATTTCGGCGATACAGTCTGAAAGAGATAAAATTCGTTTTTCAGTTGTTGATACAGGCCAGGGAATAGAGTCTCAATATTTGTCCAGAATTTTCGAACGCTATTTTCGTGTACCGGGTAGTAAAAAAGAAGGAACGGGCTTAGGACTTAGCATAAGTAAGGAATTTATAGAGGCTATGGGAGGAGAGATAGCTGTTGTGAGCGAATACGGTGCGGGTAGTACTTTTTCTTTCTTATTGAAAGCGGGAAAATAAACTAAATAGTTATCGGTTCAGACAAGTACTAGAGTATTTAAATCATACGATGGGGCTTTCAGCGCCACTCAAAATTTATTTTTTTGCTATATTGTCCTATCTAACTTATATACTATTTATGAAAGAATCTCTATTAGCCCTAATCAGGGGGCTGCTTTTCGTTTTATTCGCCATTTTTATAATTCCAGAAAAGTTGTACAGCCAGTGGACAAACGGGCAGGATGCAGATCTTGTTTACGGGCAAAATAACTATACAAACACTGCTCAGGGAATCGAGCTTAATCAGCTCAAAACCCCATCGCATATGGTAGTAAGTGCTACAACAGGAAAAGTATTTATAGCTGATTATGGGAATAACCGTATTTTACGTTTTGGCAATTATAACAGTTACACCAATGGTGCTGCTGCAGAGTTAGAAATTACTACAGTAAGTGGCACTACAATTAATCCCATTGCATTATATCTTGATGCGGGTGATCATCTGTGGATTGTAGACTTTTTTAAAAGCAGAGTCTTACGCGTAAGCAACGCATCTACATTAAGCAATGCTATAGCAGATAAAATATTGGGAC
>NZ_JBEBVH010000178.1:0-8645 GCF_040392825.1 Pseudopedobacter sp. | reverse complement strand
CGGGCAGAAATCTCTAATCCTAATACTTAAGACAAAGATTCCTACCCGTCGTCAGACAGATCTCTTAGCTCTGCTCATAGGAATGAACAGCACTTTTGAGACGCTCTCTCATTAGCATTGGTTAAAAAATAATGTTCAAATCTAAACAGAGCCTTTATCTTGGTAATTCACTACCTACGGTATCCGTCATTAAAGTATCTGTTCTGGTCATTGGAGAATCAATATAGACATCAGTATTATCCACCGTATCGGCGTATTCATTTTGTCTATTGTTATTAGAGTTACATGCAGTCATAACACTTGCCAGCAAAAAGGTAATTCCCAATAAGGGTTTCAAAAATTGATTTTTCATAGTAGATGTTTTTGTTAAAAAATGTTTTCCAAGTCTATTTACTGACAAAGTCCATGCCGACATTTGAATATCAACACTTTACAAACGAAAAAACATTTTATGCGTACTTAACCTATTGTATTTTAAAAGAGAAATCCAAGTTTTTAATCAACAAAAAAAGCCTCTAATGTCAAAGACATTAAAGGCTCTAAACCAAACACAATTATTCTACTAAATTAATTTTATGAGAAAGCTAAGCCTCCGTTGATATCTATGTTATTTCCGTTTAAGAAACTGGATTCATCTGATGCCAGGTAAATTACCAAATCTCCTACTTCATCTGCTGTACCTTCTCTCTTTAAAGAAGTTGCATTAGCTACATTTACTCTGGCTTCTGGCTTGGTAAAAGTATCATGGAAAGTAGTGGCAATCATACCTGGTGCTACAGCATTTACCCTGATATTTTTTGGACCTAATTCTTTAGCCAATGCTCTGGTATAAGTCATAATAGCACCTTTAGAAGTAGCATAAATACTAGCACCAGGACCTCCGCCATCTCTACCAGCTAAAGATGAAAAATTGATAATAGAACCACCAGAAGGCATATAAGGAAGGACTGCTTTTACAGATAAGAAAACACTTTTCAGATTAATATTCATTACATAATCAAAAAACTCCTCATCAATTTCCAAAGTAGTCTTTCTGGCTACCAAACCTCCGGCCACATTAGCCAGAATATGAATTTCATTTCCAAACGCTTCTCTGGCTTTCTCTATCATATAAGCAACGTCTGCAGCTTTAGAAACATCGCCCTTAACAATAATGCCTTCGCCTCCAACCTCTTTAATTTGCTTTAGAGTTTCTTCTGCATTAGCTTCGTTGCTTAAGTAGTTAACCACAACTTTAGCGCCTTCTTTTGCTAACTTTACCGATACCGATCTACCAATATCTCTAGATCCGCCTGTTACAATCGCTACTTTGTTTTTTAAACGCATAATTTTTATTATTTAGTTATTTTTTTTGATGTTATATATTTTACACTAATCCATGCCAATGGAACCAGCACAGCTGCCAATACAAAGAATGATACGTAGCTGGTTTTGGTAATAACAGGAACTGCCCATGTTGTCAATAAAGTTCCTATCACAGCAGCTGTACCTCCCATTCCGGCTACTGTTCCTACATTCTTCCCGTTGAAATAGTCGCTTGGTAAAGTTTGTATATTACCTATAAGGAACTGGAAACCGAATAAGGTTAAACCTATCAGTACCATAGCAAACATAGGTGTATCTTTAAGGCTACCTAAGAAGTACAGAATGGTTATCAAAGAAACCAACATGATTACCGCTCCCAGAGCTATTGAATTTTTACGGGCCCTTTCTGCATCCACTCCCTTTTTAATCTGCCATGAGGAATGATAACCACCAGCTAAACTTCCTATAGCGGCAAACAGATAAGGAACCCAGGTAAATGCTCCAATTTGTTTAATATCGAACATGAATTGCTCTTTTAAGAATGTTGGCAACCAGGTTACGAAAAGCCACCATACCGGGTCTATAAAGAAACGCCCCATAATAATACCCCAGGTACTTTTGTATTTCAGTAATTCTTTCCAGCTAAGCACCTTAACCTCTGATACAGGCTCTGTATCCACTACTACTCCAGCCGTACTGCCTAATATATGCTGACGCTCTTCTTCTGTAATCCATGGATGCTTATCTGGTGTTGCCTTATTTACAATTAGCCAGGGAATTATCCAAACAAACCCTAAAACGGCTATTAAAAGAAATGTCGCTTTCCATCCAAATGCAATGTATAGCAATGCGATAATTGGGGCAGATACAACAGATCCCAAAGATGCACCGGCTCCGAAAATACCTTGTGCTATCGCTCTTTCTTTTGGAGGAAACCACTCGGCATTATTTTTAGTAGCTCCAGGCCAGTTTCCCGCTTCACTAAATCCTAACAGAAACCTGAAAATGTTAAAAGAAGCCAAAGATCTGGCAAAGGCATGCAATGCAATAGAAATACTCCAGCCAACGATAGACAAAGTCATACCAATTCTGGTACCTACAGCATCCATCAACTTACCGGTAAATGTTTGTCCCAACGCATAAGCAATCATGAAAAATGTAGTAATTAAAGCCAACGCATTTTTGCTGTCTACATCCGCAATCCCAAAATCTTTATAGATATATGGCCATAAAATATTGATCGCACTTCTATCGATATAATTAATTACCGTAGCTATAGCTATAAGGGCAATAATATACCATCTTAGTCCTTTAACTTTCATCTCTTTTCGATTTAATTGGTAAGTGGAATATTACTTAACCCACTTTTTGCATTATTTACTTTATTGCTGGTAAATACTTTATTGCCTACAGCCTCTCCCTTACTGCTTTTTAAACGGATGTTAATTGCATACCCGTCTGCATTTACCTCACTTATGTTATTTTTAAATTCGTTATAACTTCCCCAGCCTGCAACCGCACAGTTTACCTGGTAACCATCTTTTAGAACAGAAGGCTGTTTATTAATCCCTTTATTATCCTCAATAAGGTAATTGTTTCCCTTGACGTCTATCCAGCTATCAGCACTATTCTCTCCACTTATACCTTCAGAATAAAAGGAATTTCCTTTTATCAACCCTCCTGTAGTCCCTTCTTTTATATCTATACTTTCTGCGGTTACAAAGGGACCTATAATATTTCCGATAACTTTATTACTGTCACATTTATCTGGCTGTCCGTTGCTGTATTTTTCCCAGTTGCTTACAGCAGACCCTATGTAAATGCCTTCTCCATATCCAGGCCTTTTCTTTCCTATATAAGAAATTTCACAATGCTGAATAGTATTATGACTGCTAAATTTTCTGAGATGAATTCCCTCCTCGCCTATTTCTGTTACTTTTAGCCCTTCCAGAATATTGTAATTGGCACCGTCAAGCACAATTCCCTTCAAGCCGTTTTTAACTGTAAATCCCTTCAGTTTCCAGTAACTCGCCTGGTGATGCAAGACATAGCCGCTATTAATATCTCCTGTTTCTAATATTACTCCATCTCTAGCTTCAAGTACAATATATTTATCTTCTTTTCCGCCAGCAGAAGCAGGTATTACAAACTTTCCGGTGTAAGTACCTGTAGCTATTACTATAGAATCTCCGGGTTTAGCATATTGCAAGGCATTCTTCAATTCGTTAACACTACTTACAGAAACCAGACGCATAGCAACATTATTCTTTTTTTGTTTGGTCCTTTGCGCCATGGCAAAAAAAGAACATACCAGAAGACTTAAAGCAAGCAGCCAATAGCTTTTCATATCATTTTTACTTATGTACACCAACTTCCTGTAAGAAATTGATAATCTCCCGGTTTATCTCTGAGTTTTTTTCCTTATCGAACTTGCCGTGTAACCCACCTTCTACTGTGATGAATTTATTTTTCACTCCCGCTGCATCTAACTTTTTCTTGAGATCAACAGATTGTTGGTATGGCACAATTGGATCTGCATCGCCATGCACAATGAAAACCGGCGGATTACTTTTGCTCACATAAGATAATGGAGATACAGATTTTGCGAATTCAGCATCACCTGCTTTATCTCCTAACCATTGTGTTGCCGATTTACTTTTCCACGCAGGAACTTCTGTAATGCCATATTTATCTATAATGGCAGCAACTTTTACATTTTTAACACCTTTACAATTGGTATCAAATCTGGAATCGTTTCCTAACAGTCCGCCCATTAAAGCCAGATGTCCTCCCGCAGATCCTCCCATAATGACAATTTTTTCCGGATCTATATTTAGTTGTTTCGCATTTTTAATCAAGTAGATTAATGCACAACGGGTATCTTCTACTGCTGCTGGTGCAGTTGCAACTTGAGACAATCTATAGGCAATATTTGCCACTGCATAACCCTTTTTAAAGAAAGTGCTGAAACCAGTTTGAGACTCTTTGTTTCCTTTATTCCAGCCTCCGCCATGTATATTGATAACAACCGGAGAAGGACCTTTCTCTTTAGGTGGCAGATAAAGGTCCATTTTTCCTTCCCAATCTCCAGCTTTAGTATAAACTACATTCAGTTGTTCAGTAAATCCATCCGGATAAACTACCTTTTTAACTTCTGCTGTTTCCTGTGCCTGAGCAAAGCCGGCTAGTGTTATAAGGAAACATGAAAACATCTTTTTCATTTCTTTCGTTTGTTAGGTTATAGGTTACTTTATAAAGTCTTCTCTAAGCGGACTGAATACATCTATTAAAATTCCCGGTTCTACACATACACAACCATGAATTGCATGAGGCGGAACGTAATAACCATCTCCTTTTCTAATGATTTTCTTCTCTTCTCCGATAGTCATTTCAAAAACACCACTCTCTACATAAGTTACCTGTACATGGTGATGCTCGTGTAAAGTTCCCACTGCACCAGCTTCGAACTTTGCTTTTACCAACATAATTTGGTCGTCATAACCATATATTTTACGTTGTATGCCATTTCCCAAATCTTCCCATTGGGTTTCTGTTTCTATCTGAAATAATTGTCCTTTTTCCATTTCGTATTTTATTATAATTTATTTTGTGCTTAGGAATTGTACAAAGCGGGTTTTATCAGAATAACTTAACCGATAGCTATATGACTTTCCACTATATTTAAATGAAATTTCTGCCCCTGTTTTATCTGATTTAATTAATTTTAAATCGGTTATTTTACTAAAAGCAGCCTCTACCGTTTCGTTAATCGGGTCTATATTACCATGTACTTCTGTAATGGTAACAAAAGTCTGGTTCTGAGCTTTTGGCTGACTCAGCATGAAAGCTTTACCTTCCATCAGACTCATTTCCGGATCATTAGCTCCAATACTTAGCATTTTCACCTTCAAAGGAGTTTCACTGGTGAAATGTGTGGTATAAAATCTTTTATTGTTTAATACTGTTATAAAACCTGTTTGCTTGTCCAGTTTATTTTCTGCATTTAGCCAAATGTGCTGATAGCCATAATCTGTTCCCAAAGGCTTAAGTTCTTTAGTGAAAACTTTTGGTGTAAAAGAAGCACCTACCAGATGTCCCTTATACCAAAACGGTAAATCATATTGATGTTCTTTATCTGAATTGATATAGAATAGATCTATCAAAATATCTTTATTAGCTTCGGGAAGCTTAACCAGAGCCGAAGTTCTCAGCATATTTACTCCATGATAAGCATTATTTTCTTCGGCACTGACTACCTGTGTATCTCCATCTTTTCCAAAATAGATTAGATTTGGGTGATACTTCTCTGCTTCGCTAACCTTTGCCTGAAAATGAGATTGTTGGTCAACCACAATAGTATTATGGGCTACAGTTTGCTTCGCCCACGAATTATTTTCGGGTAAATAATGTCCGCCTCTTTTAGATTCGATATTAATAAACCTGGAAGCACCGTAATCATAAAAAACTTCACCATTGTTATCGTAATACAGCATATTCAATCTGTCAAAATGCCCATGTCCCATTCCCTGCGAAGCGGCCTTCATCAATAAACATTGCTGATCTTCGTTGCTCCCGCTTCTTATAATACCCAGTCCACCTTCGTCACCTTTACCTCCATCTCTGATCCATTGCGAAACGTAATTAAATGGCTGTGATTTTCCTTCTGCAATGGCTTTTGCAACAGCCAATCCGGCATCAGAAACTATAACCCGCTTTTGCCTTTGAGCAATATCCAATAAAAAAGGTTCTGCTTTTATATCTGCATAAGCCAGATTAAGCCCATATACCAATTCAATCGTCTCGTAAGTTTTGTCTTTTATGGCATCATTTATTGGAAAGAATGTTCCGTCTGTATAAGTAAGCTGCATGGAAGAATTGATAGCCTTAACCAGCAATTGATCTCTGTATTCAAAAATCTTCAGGTTTGGCTGATAATTGTTGATTGCCTTGGCAAACAGCACAAAGGGAAGTAAAGCGTATCTTTGATAATACGGTCCTTCCATATAGTAACCATCCGGCGAAAAAAGCTGATCTATCTGAGCTAAATAACCCGATTTACCATCTTTTTTAGAACCTCTTAATGCCATTTCTACATAATGAGGTTTACTTAATACATAGCCGGTCATTCCAACTGCCGCTACGTTCCAGGTTCCGTGATTGTGTATTTTATTAAAAGTAGTGTAACAATCTTCGGTCAGGAATTTAAGAATGGGCATAAATAGCTTATTTTCTATTGTTTCCCTGTCTTTGGCCGAAATCGCATCATAAACCATATCATAACCTTGTATGGTATAAACTTGCCAAACACAATCGTTAAGTGCCTGCCAAAAAATTCTGCCTCCCTGATGGTTTTCTTTTGCTTTTGGATGCAAAGGCCATTTCTGATATTGGCTTGCATAACTCAGCAACATGTCTTTTACGTAATTGGCATACTTCTGCTCTTTTGAAATTTGAAATGCTATACCACAATTTAAAATGGTATTGTAATTCTTTTTATGCTGTTCGTGGGTTACTCCACCTCCTCCGTCTGCTGGTACCGGAACCTGAATAGGCTGACTTAAGGCGGCATCTGCTTGCTTTTTAACCTCTAAATATGAGTGCTTAAGCAAAGGATATTCATTTGTACCTTTTCTTACAGCATCTATATTGGCTTTTGTAAGCATGATGCTAGGATGTTGCTGCGCATAATTTTCAAACCCAACGAAAAGGCATAGCAATACAATTACCACTTTTTTTAAGTAGTTCATAAAAGACAATTTTAATATTATAAATAGGTTTTACTTATCCAGCCAAGGAAGCACCTTCCAATCTGGCTTTTTCCAAGCCAGCCTTACTGATTGACCAAATCTCATCCAAATGCGCAATCATAGCCCTTTCTGCCCGGTCCACATCCTGACTTACAATAGCTTCGTAAATTTCACGATGTTCCGGAATAGAGCGATGTACTCTATTTTTTCCACAAACATTGTTCTCTACAATACTTTTAATTAAATCTGGAATAATAAAAAGAATCATTGATTCTAATACCGAACTTTTTGCTGCTTTAGCTATTTTTATATGAAAAATCATATCTTCTTCTACAGCAGATGGAGCACCGGAAGAAATCTTTTGCTCATATTCTTCCATAGCA
Source organism: Pseudopedobacter sp. (assembly GCF_040392825.1). NCBI lineage: Bacteria > Pseudomonadati > Bacteroidota > Sphingobacteriia > Sphingobacteriales > Sphingobacteriaceae > Pseudopedobacter > Pseudopedobacter sp. The sequence continues at coordinate 1,210 of NZ_JBEBVH010000178.1, read as the reverse complement.
GCTCGGATTTCTTCAATATCCTGCTCGCTTCTGCGCTCTGCAGCAAGTTTTATGATGGTAAATTCCAGATGGCATCTTGCCTCCACTAATGAATTGAAGCTATCTTTGTTAAACTTAATGATATCGGAAATAATATTCTCAATAACATTTATGCTTAAACCTGCGACGTAAGTACCGCTTTGAGGATTGGTTCTTAACAATCCATAAAATTCCAATTTCAAGATTGCCTCGCGAATGTAGCTTCTCCCCACCCCAAATCTTTCAGACAATGCTCTTTCTGAAGGCAGTCTATCCCCTGGTTTTAGCTGGCCAGAAAGAATCAATTGTTTCAATTGATCAATAATCTTGTCTACCGGAGACTCGACCTGAATGGCTTTAATATTGTCAATTAATGAATTCATACATTTAACTTAATTTTGGTAGACCAATTAATTGGTCTACCAAATATAAACATATATCTGATTTATCGAAAATATATTTTACTTAATTATTTTAGCTATATATACTTTATTACCATATTTTAAAGAAAAAGCATAAACTCCGGGAGCTAAAGGCAAATTATTGAGTTCATAAATATGTTCTCCGGCATCTACATGTATTGTTTGGGACAAAATCTTACTCCCCTGAATATTGGATAATATAGCTTCAGCTCTCGAAGCTATATTGCTATTCAGTTTGAAACTTAATCCCGATGGTTCTGCTGTATTAATGATTACAAAATCTTTATTTAAAAAATCAAATTCAACAGCCTTTGCATCATACAATTTATACTTTCCATCTTTATCATACTGAACCAATCTGTAATAACTTGTTCCTGCAATTGGTTTATTGTCCTCATAGCTATAAAATTGTTTTTCGTTTGTGTTTCCGGCCGCTTTTACTGTAGCTATTGCTTCAAAATTCTTTCCGTCAGCAGAACGCTCTACAATAAATACAGCACTATTCTGTTCTGATGCTGTTGACCAGTTTAATTGTACAGAAGAAGCATTTTTTTGTGCTGAAAAAGAAAGTAACTCTACAGGTAAGGTAAGCTCACTTAAATAATTCGCATATAAAAAATCATCAACATAAGCTGTAGGGTAAACTGTAGATGTACTTGAGCTCCTGGTGCCATAAAAGAATAAATCTGAGATAACTGCGTCTTGAGGCAAGCCTCCTTTTGTAAAATTGTAGTCACTAGCAGCTGTTTCTACCCTCGCATTATTAACCC
>NZ_JBEBVH010000177.1:0-8664 GCF_040392825.1 Pseudopedobacter sp. | reverse complement strand
AAACCATCCCTGCATTACTTCACAAAGAAAAAGTTTAAACGTCCGGCTATTTGGTTTTGATTTAATATCTTTATTAAATCAATTTTAAGACTCTGAATTTTGAAGGATTATTTGCTGTTTATTGATACAGAGACCTCTGGACTGCCCAAACGTTGGGATCTCCCCTATACAAATAACTTAAATTGGCCTTACGCTGTACAAATAGCGTGGATTATTTACAGACCAGACGGCACAGAAGTTAAAAGAGAAAACCAATATGTTAATGAAAAAGACATTGTCATTGGTAAAAATTCTATAAAAGTCCATGGCATAACCGAAGACTTTCTCCAAAAAAATGGCAAACGAAGAAAAGAGATTCTACGGAAATTAGCTTATGATATAAAGAAATATGATCCTTTGATTATTGGTCATTTTGTTGAACTAGACATTCACGTTCTAAGCGCCGATTATTTAAGGTCAAGAATTAAAAATCCTTTCGAATGCAGTTCTTTTTTTTGTACAATGCTAAAAAGTGCGCAGTATGCAAGAAATCCAAGAGTAAAGTATCTAAGACTTTCGCAGCTATATGAGTTTTTATTTAATGAACATCCAATAAATCTGCATCATGCCGAAAAAGACGCAGAATTAACTGCTAACTGCTTTTTCGAACTCTTAAAAAGAGAGCAAATCTATACAGAAGATATTCAGTCGCAACAGGAATATTTTTCTAAACAATTGAATATTCTTAAAAAACAAGTGTCGTAATTTTCCTATTTTACCCACAAATTTAAGCTTATGAACAAACTGGTTGAGCTTTTAAAGAATACAAAACCATTCGATTTACTACCAGAAAGTATTTTGAAAGGTGTAGCAGATGCCCTTACAGAAGTCAGGTATTCTAAAGATACCCTGGCTTATCGACAGGAAGTTACCGAAATGAAGGGAGTTGATATTATATACGAAGGTGAATATGAAACATTCTTTTTTGATGCTTCTGAAAATAAAAGATCAGTAGAAATACACCATACTCCGTATTGTTTTGGTGGCATTTCTGTATTGCTAAACAGAACAAAAGCACTAAAATCAGTTATCGCAAAAAAAGGAACCGTTGTTTATGCTTTACCGCGTAAAGATTTTATAGGTTTATGCAATGCTTATGACGAATTTTTCCAGTATTATACTACGGATTTCGGAAAACGGATGCTGGACGACGAGTTTGCTCATTTCGTAAAAAAACCAGCCTCTTTTGAAGAAAGTTATATAGCTGCCGAACAGTTGTACTCCAGAAAAATAGAAGGTATTATTTATAAAGATATTGTTTCCTGCCATGCGGATACTCCTATTTTCGAAGCAGCCCAGCACATGGCAAAAAACAAAGTAAGCTGTTTATTCATAAAAGATAGCCGAGATCAGATTATTGGATATGCAACAGACATAACACTTCGAGATAATGTTATTGCGCAACGTAAAAATCCGGAAGATCCCATTTCCAGTGTAATGGATAATCCTATAGTCTCCATATCTAATGATGCTTATTTATATGAGGCGGTGCTGATGATGTTTAGAACAAAGACTAAATATTTATTAGTAGAAAAAGATGGTAAATATGTTGGTTTTTTAAGCAGAAATCGCCTATTAAGCGAACAGGGACAGTCTCCCCTTGTATTTATTCAATCGGTAAAACTTGCGGTAACTGTAGATGAGCTTAGAGAAAAATGGAATTATGTTCCCGAAATTATCAATCAGCTTTTAGGTCGCGGTGTACATTCTGAAATTGTAAATCAGGTAATTACAACTATAGCAGACAGTATTGCCATTAAGGTTATAGAAAAAGTAATTGGTGAAATGGGCGAACCGCCTGCAAAGTTCGTATTTATGGTTACGGGCAGTGAAGGAAGAAAAGAACAGACCTTAAAAACCGATCAGGATAACGCTATCATTTACGAGGATAAAGCGAACGAGCATAGAGAAATGGTTAGAGCATATTTTTTAGAGTTTGCTAAAAGAGTCTCTGATTATTTAAACGATATTGGCTTTGTTTATTGTAAAGGCGGTTACATGGCCAGTAATCCAGATTGGACACATTCCCTATCTCACTGGAAACGCAACTATAAAAAATGGATTGAAGAATCTGTACCCGAAAACGCCATTAAATTCTCTACATTCTTTGACTGCCGGTATTTATATGGAGATAGAACTATCATCCATCAGCTAAAGGAATTTCTGGAAGAAGAGTTGCAAAAGCCAATAGAACGTTTCTTTGCCTATATTGCAAAAAATGCACTTCAGTACGAACCTCCTCTAACCTTCTTCAATAATATAAGGACACAAACCATTGGTAAATCTGAAGTTTTTGATATTAAGAATGCCATGACACCTATTGTCGATTTAGTTCGTGTTTATGCACTTAGAAAAAGAGTTTATGAGGAAAATACCGGAGAAAGACTCAAAAAATTAATGGAACTTGGAGTTTTTAGTCAGGAACAATATCATGAGTTATACCAATCTTATTATTACCTGATGGGATTACGTCTAAAAAATCAGGCCAACCAGATTATGATCGAGAAAACAAGTCCGGATAATTATATTCAGATAGATAAGCTTACAAAAATAGAGAAAGCCACGTTGAAAGAAATCTTCAAGACAATTTATAATTTTCAGGTAGGTATAAAAATGCGATTTACCAATAATATTTTAGGATAAGAAAAAGAGAACGCATAAAAAAAGCTTCTGATTAATATCAGAAGCTTTTTAGAAGATTTTGTAATCTATAAATATTAGATAGATTTAATGATATCTCTTAATCCTAATGATTTAATGATTGCTCTATATCTATTGATATCTTTTTTGTAAAGATATGCTAATAAAGCTCTTCTTTTACCAACTAGTTTTTGTAAAGCCAACTGAGTAGAAAAATCTTTTTTATTTGATTTTAAGTGGCCTGTTAAGTGTGCAATTCTGTAAGTGAATAATGCAACTTGTCCTTCTGCAGAACCTGTGTTTGTTTCAGAGTTCCCGTGTTGTTTGAAGATTTCTTTCTTCTTTTCTGTACTTAAATACATTACCTGAATAATATTAAAGCTAATTATTTGATTAATTGCATGCAAAAGTACAATTAATTGTAATAAAATCCTAAGGAGAAAACAAAAAACAAACCTTACTCTTATTATTCAATAATTTAGTTTAAGTCATATTTACACTAGAAGCATTAATTACAACATAATAAAGCTTACTTTCGCCCGGAATAAATATCATGAGCTTGTATAAAAAATTTAAAACCGAACATAAAGTACGTCCCGATGATATCGATATGTTTAATCATGTCCACAATAGTAAATATCTGGATTATGTATTAGCTGCCAGATATGAACAAATGGATGTTTTTTACGGAATGTCTATGGAAGAGTTTATAAAGCTAGGCTATGGATGGGTAGTTCAGAAGGTGCAAATAGAATATAAAAGACCACTAAAAATGGGCGATATTTTTAGTGTCGAAACGGGGATTGTAAGTGTACACGATAAAGGTTGTAAGGTTGAGTTTACCATCAATAATCTTAAAACAAACAAAACCAGCACTGTTGGCTGGTTCGATTTTGTGATGATTGATATGAAAACCGGAAGAAGTGCTCTCCTCCCAGAAAATATAATAGAGTTGTACTCTATCTAGCAGTCAAAGCTTCCTCTATCAGGTTACCATAGAAATATTCTAGCGTTAACCCGGCAGCCCGAACTTGTTGGGGAATAATGCTATTTTCTGATTGTCCGGGGATGGTATTAACTTCTATAAAATAGAAATCTCTATCATCCTTCAGGATAAAATCGATACGTACCATTCCTTTACAATTTAATTGAATATAAGCTTTCTGAATGATCTCCCCTACTTTATTTACAATTGTAATATCCAACTCAGCGGGAGTTACTTCATTTGTCAATCCTGCAGTATATTTAGCTTCATAATCAAAGAAATCTTTTGTTGTAATAATTTCAGTAATGGGCAAAACCTTCACCTCACCTTCTGCGGTGTAAGCTCCTACTGTAAATTCCCTACCTGATATAAATTCTTCTATAAGAACTTCCGAACCTTCTTTAAAGGCTCTTTCCACAGCAGTATCCAAATCCACCCAATGGTTAACTTTAGACATGCCAATGCTGCTTCCCCCGTTATTTGGCTTTACGAAAACTGGTAATTTCAGATTAGATTCAACTTCGTTCCTGCTATAATTATTTAAAGAAAACAGCTGAATAGATCTGGCAATATTTAAATCAGGAACGGGCGATACAATTTGCTTTGTATAGCCTTTATTCATGGTAATGGCAGAAGTTGTGGCGTCGCAACTGGTATAAGGAAGACCAATCATATCGAAATAGCCCTGTAACTTTCCATCTTCACCCGGAACTCCATGGATAATTATAAATGCACAATCGAATTTTATTTTCTCTCCCTGTACATTTACGCTGAAATCATTTTTGTCAACTGGGTAAGCATTCCCATTTTCATTTTCATAATACCATTTTTCAGTTTCTATAATTACCTGGTAAACGTTGTATTTAGACTTATCCAGATTCTTATATACCGTTTTTGTACTGTTTAAAGAAACTACAGACTCACCGGTAAAACCACCTGCAACTAATGCTATATTTTTTTTCATTTGTTCTTATTAATTTTTAATCAGATCTACTACCTCTCGGTAAACAAAAACCTTTAATCACGTCAGATAATACTGCCTCATACGCTTAATAGCTATCTTAATTATACAGGTTTCATGACAGCCAAATATAAACGATAATCTGTTTTTATTTTCAAAAGAATAAAAAAATCAGAACATTCAAATTATCAGTAAATAATCAATCCGGTATTCAGGTTTTTAACAAAGTTTATAATTTTTGTTAGTCCAGTTTCCCGTTTTTTGGCTAAGTTTGGAGTATATTTTTTTGTTATTAATCAGACTTAATGAGTAAGTTTTTTCAATATCTGGCAACGCCGCAATTCCGTAAGCAGTTAATTATTGCTATTGTATCTGTTCTGGTCCTACTTTTCGTGGTGTTCTTCAGCTTAAGATACTATACAAAACATGGCGAAGGACTTGCTGTTCCTTTGGTTAAAGGTTTAAATATTAACGAGGCTATTGGCGTTTTAGACGAAAAAGGTTTAAGATATCAAATAGATTCGGTTTATGTGATGGACAAACCCGCCGGTATGGTTTTGGAACAAGACCCAGATCCAGAAACGAATGTAAAAACCAATCGTATAATCTATTTAACTATCGTTAGTTTTCAGACACCCGACGTAAATTTTCCCGATATAGAGAATAAAACATTTTTAGAGGCGAAAGCCGTTCTGGAAAATTACGGATTAAAAATTGGCGATACCATATATAAATCTGATATTGCCAGAGATGCCGTTTTAGGTTTTAACTATGCAAATCAACCAATAAAGATCGGACAAAAATTACCAAAAGGTTCAAGAATAAACCTGATATTGGGAGACGGCATGGGTGCCAGCGAGATTGAGGTTCCTGACTTTAGAGGTTTAACATTAAGCGAAGCTAAATTTTCAATTAAAGGATCATCACTTACCCTTGGTGAAGTATACTACGAAGGTGCTGTTACAGATTCGGCAAATGCCATAGTCATTTCACAATTCCCCAACGTTCAGGATTCTGTTGTAAAAGTAAGTATAGGAACAAGGATAAACCTTGTATTATCTAATCAGTAATGAACGATATACAGGCTGAAGAATTTAAAAATATCATTCTTAATTCAATAGACGATGTTTTTATTTTAGACGTTAGAGAAGAGTTGGAATTCCATACTTTCAATATAGGCGGACAAAATATTCCGCTGGGTAAAATACAGAAATTGTTAGAAGATGAAGATTTGGAATTACCGGAGGATAAAGCTGTAATAGTTGTTTGTCAGAGAGGACTAAGAAGTAAAACAGCTAAAACCTTATTGGAGAATTTCGGTTTTAGAAATGTGAGAAATTTAGAAGGAGGTTTATTAAAATTACAAAGAATCCTTTAGGCTCAAAATCCCGCAAATAGATAAAAAACATCCGTAAATAAACATGCTTACAAATAAGACAAAAAAAATAATCATTGCTTTAGCAGTTATATTAGTGATTATTGCTGCTATTATATTGCCTAAGTTTTATTTTAAATATTTTGCCGACAATGTCAAAACTACAGAGAAGGTTTACTTATATATTCCTACCAATGCCGGTTATGAACAATTGAAAGACTCTATTGCCAAAGTAAATTTTCTGAAACGACCGGGTTACTTTTATAGTTTAGCTTCCGACAGAGCGTTGCAAACAAAATTTAAACCGGGTAAGTACGCTGTTAAACCCGGAATGAATAACAGGGCTATTATTAATATGCTGATTGCAGGTAACCAGGAGCCCGTTGATATCTCTTTCAGGAATATCAGACTTAAAGAAAACTTTGCCAAATCGGTGTCTCAGAAGTTAGAATTTGATTCGGTTTCGCTAATGCAATTGTTAGATTCAGCTCAATTCGTTGGAGAATATGGTTTTACCAAAGATAACATTTATACCATGTTTATTCCTAACTCCTACGAGATGTTCTGGAATACTTCTGCCAAAGATTTCTTTCTTAGAATGAATAAGGAATACAAATCATTCTGGACATCGGAAAGATTGAAAAAAGCAGAAGATCTTAAATTGACACCTCAGCAAGTGACCATCTTAGCTTCGATAGTAGATGCCGAGGCGCTTGCGGATAAAGAAATGCCTACCATTGCGGGGCTATATTTAAATAGATTAAGAAGCGGTATTAAACTTGAAGCAGACCCTACGGTGATTTTTGCAAATAACGATTTTACCATTCGCAGGGTGTTAAACCGACATCTGACAAAAGAATCTCCTTATAACACCTATCGTGTTAGAGGATTGCCCCCGGGTCCTATCATGATGCCTTCAATTAATGCAATAGATGCTACTTTAAGTCCGGAAAAGCATAACTACATTTATATGTGTGCTAAAGAAGATTTCTCTGGTTACCATAATTTTGCTACTACACTTGCAGAACATCTGGTTAATGCCAGAAAATTCCAGGCAGCGCTTAATCAAAGAAACATTAAGAAATAGCAGGAGGAATTGATGTTTGTATTTGAAACAAAAATAAGAGTAAGATATGCCGATACCGATCAGATGGGTTACGTTTATAACGGAAACTATGCAACCTATTACGAAGTAGGTCGTACCGAAGCACTGCGTAGTCTGGGCATGACTTATAAATCTATGGAAGAAGATGGTGTTATGCTCCCTGTTCTGGAAATGAAATCGAAATTTTTCAAGCCGGTTAAGTATGACGAATTAATCACTTTAAAAGTAACCATTGCAGACAAACCAGGAGTAAGGATTTTGTTTAGATACGACATCTATAATGAAAATAATGAACATGTACACACAGGCGAAACCACTATGGTTTTTGTAGATATGCAAAAAAATAAGCCTTGTCTTCCTCCGGCGAGTTTTGCAAATAAATTGAATCCTTTTTTTGAGTAATTTAGTTGAATGAGGGGACTGCATAGATTCTTTTGTAAATTCGGGTTCTATCGTAAGTTTATCGCCTGGACAAAATTCATTATTCTGCCGGGCTTCAACTCGTTGCCTTTATATACCGTAGCTACCTTTTTCTTTCAGGAAATAGGAAAAGAATCTCTTGTTAATAAAGCTTCTTCTCTTGCTTACAATTTTTTAATGGCTGTTTTCCCTGCTATTATTTTTTTATTTACGCTTATCCCCTATATTCCTATTAAGAATTTTCAGAATCAATTAATGGCGATTATAGCGTTACTTTTACCTGAAAATGCGTATAGAGCTTTTGAAGAAACGCTGGAAGATATTGTGAAAAATCAAAATGGCCGTTTACTCTCATTAGGTTTTATCCTTGCGCTTTTCTTTGCTACCAACGGAATACATACTTTAATGCAGGCCTTCAATAAATCTTCATTGATAGTAGAAACCAGAAGTTGGGCCAGGCAACGGCTGGTCGCCATGAATTTGACCATTCTCACAACTTTCTCAATCATTCTGGGTGTTTCTATAACGGTTATTACCGAATTTATATTAAACACTTTCAGGGAAGAGCTCAATTTTGAAAACAACAGATTCTGGATATTCCTAATTGCTATCGGGCGGTGGTTCATTATTGTTTGTGTTTACTTTTTTACCACATCGCTCCTATATCGTTATGGTCCCGCCAATGCCAAAAAATGGAAATTATTCAGTCCCGGTGCATGGTTGGCTACCGTATTGGCTATTTTAACCACTTTCGGTTTCACTTTTTTTATCAATAATTTCGGAGCATATAATAAATTGTATGGTTCCATCGGAACGTTATTGGTAGTGATGATATGGTTATATCTAAATTCACTAATTCTCCTAATCGGCTTTGAATTAAATGCAAGTTTAGAGCTCTCTAAGCGCAGTATTAAAATTGTTAGACCCCGTTTTAATTCGTTTAAAAGCGACAAACCTTCTTCTCCTACCTCCTAGAAACAGAATAACAAAAAAATATTCTACTGTTTATTAGCTCATTAGCTTACATACTCAAAAAAAGGCCTTATTGGTTTTGGAGATTTGGCCAATGTTTGTACTTTTGTGGCGGAGAAATGGCAGAGCGGTCGAATGCGGCGGTCTTGAAAACCGTTGACTGTAAC
>NZ_JBEBVH010000176.1:0-8680 GCF_040392825.1 Pseudopedobacter sp. | reverse complement strand
GATTCTGCCATACCAAAACTAAAGTTTTGATTAACGATTTGAACCCCATCTTTCACCGATTTAGTCCAAACTTCGCGATTATTATAAAGTAATACAGACTTATCGGCAAACAGGTCTGTGTCATCTTCTATAAAACCATTCCAATCTCTTCCCAAAGACATAGACTCAGCACCTATAGATGTGGTTACATTAGGCGTCCCATACAGCATGGAATCTATTAATTTACCTTTAAGCCCGGCACCAAATCTAAGTGGTGCTAAACAAACTCTTGCATTTAACATGACCGCTTTTACATCTTCGGCCCTGCCTTTTACCAAGAAACCTTGTTTAGGATTGTTTAGTTCCCAAACTTTTTGGCTTGGATACGCTCCAAAAACGTGTAGCTCTGCTTGAGGTAATTGCTTCCTGATCATGGGCCAGATTTCCTCTTTAAGGTATAAAACCGCATTCCAATTAGGTTCATGCAAAAAATTACCTATACTTATAAAATGCTGTCTTTCTTCAAAAGTTTTATATCTTAAAACTTCATCCACATTGATATTTGGCAGTAAAAAAGGTATATAATAAAGCAGTTTGATATCAACTTTAAACAGTCTTTGCAAAATATCCATTTCAAATTGTGAGATAATCATTGAAATATCGCATCTATAAATACTAGCTATTTCACGTATTGCAATATCTTCTCCCAGCAGATCTTCTAAAACAAATTCTTTTTTATGTTTAAAGGCTTTTTGTCTCGCATAGCGTAAACAGTGCAAATCTTCCGTATCTAGAAGTTTTAAAGCTGACGGACACGCGTCGCTAACCCGCCATCCAAACTGTTCTTCTGTCATGAACCTATCGAACATCACCAAATCTGGCTGCAAATCTCCTACAAAAACATCAAAAGAAGAGCAATTTAATTTAATGGACTGCTTGTAAACACCTAGCGTATCCAGATCAACCATAAAATCGCTATCTGCCGCGGCACTGGCAAAAGTTACCTCATAACCTGTTTTTAAGAAAGCTTGAATAAGCTGTATCATTCGACTACCTGCGGCAGAAGAACCAGGTTCTGGCCAAACTGTACCTATTATAAGTATTTTTTGAGGAGTGTTCATTCTATTTCAACCACAAAGAACGTAAAGTTTTTCACAAAATGTACAAAGCAAACTCATAATCAGTTAGTGGTAAATAACAGCCCTTCTTTCTCGTCATTTAGACGAAGAATGAGGAGGCCTGAATACTGTTAGAGCCAACAATCGCAAAAAAATTCAGCGATCTCTACGTTTTGTTTGTAGACTTTGCGGTTAAATAAATATGAAAATCTAATACGGCCTTTTCAAAATGGCCTCTTTAATTACAGCATCTCTCAAATCAAAATCGATAATATCATCTTCTTTATGCTGAACTTTAAACACTTCTGTTGACTTAGTCTGAACTTTTAAAGGTTTATTCTCTATAGCAGGTTTCTCAGGATTATAATAATCTCCTAAAGATTTATAATCCATTTTTTTATAAACCGACTCTTCTATCTTTTCCTTTAACTGGATCTCTCTATTAGTTAGTTTATAATCTGGCTTAAGGTCTATTGCCTCGGTTCTTTTCTCTATAAGCGGTTCGCTTTCAACTTCTTCAGGAATTCCATAAGTCTCTACAGGCTTACCGAGATTCCTCTTTTTAGCCTTCTCTTGTTCCTTTTTAAAGTTCTGGTACCCCTGAAAAAGGAAATAAGCAACAACAGCAAGTATATAAAACAGATTTTCCACCTCTGCAAATTAATAAATTTAAATTAGTTTTGGGGGAATTTTATTGGGGATTATTCCGGGTATATAAATGCAATTAAACAAGTTAGAAATAAAGGGATTTAAAAGTTTCGGAGACAAGATAACTATTAATTTTAATGAAGGAGTTACCGCTATTGTTGGTCCTAATGGCTGTGGTAAATCTAATGTTGTAGATGCCATACGCTGGGTTTTAGGCGAGCAAAGTACTCGTGCCTTACGTTCAGAGAAGATGGAGAATATTATCTTTAATGGGACCAAAACACGTAAACCCGCTAACCTTGCAGAAGTTTCTCTAACGTTTGATAACACAAAGAATGTATTACCTACAGAATTTTCGCAGGTAACCATTACCAGAAAATTATATCGCACAGGCGAATCCGAATATCGTTTGAATGATGTACAGTGCCGCTTAAAAGATATTACAGACCTGTTTTTAGATACCGGTGTGGGCTCTGATTCCTATTCAATCATAGAATTGAAAATGATTGATGAGATTATTGCCAACAAAGAAGGTTCAAGAAGAGCTTTATTTGAAGAAGCTTCAGGTATCTCTAAATATAAGCTAAGAAAAAAGCAAACATTCAATAAGTTAAAAGATACAGAAACAGACCTTAGCAGGGTTGAAGACTTATTGTTCGAGATTGAAAGAAACCTTAAGACTTTAGAGAACCAGGCGAAAAAAGCCGAACGCTATTATAAAATCAAAGAGCAATATAAAGCTTTAAGTATCATTCTGGCTTCATTCAAAATTATCGGTTTCCGCGATTCTCTGGAAAAACTGGAAAACCAGGAAAAAGAACTGGCAGAACAGAGAACCAATGTACATACGCAAACTGATAAACTGGATGCCGATATTCAAAAACATAAATTTAGCAATCTAACCAAAGAAAAAAACCTTTCGGTACAACAAAAGGCTACCAACGAGTTTATAGCCAAAATCAGAGCTTACGAGAGCGAAAAGAAGATTAAGAACGAACAGCTGAAATTCCTTCAGGACAAAGAACAACGGTTAAATACCGAGCTCGAGAAGGACAAAAACCAGCTTAACCATATTCTGTATAATATAAAAAGGCTAAACGAAGATCGTTTGCAGGAAGAACAGACTTTGCATACGGTATCTTCTAATCTTAATCTGTTAAAAGAAGAAGTTGAAGAACTTAGAATTCAGCAGCAATCTTCTAAACTAAGTTTAGACCAAAGCCAAAAGGAAGCAGCTCAGCTGCAGAACAAGCTTTACCAAACAGACAAAGACATTGAGATCTTAAAGATACAACGAGATGCCTTAGAACAGGAAAGTATCAGGAATGTTGAAGATACAGCTTCCAAAGAGACCCAGTTATCTGAATTCAATAAAGTAGTTGTCGAACTGGAAAATAAGGTAGAAAGCAAACAGCATCAGCTTAATCACCTTCAGAAACAGGAAGAAGAATTAAAAGAACAGTTACAGCTTCAGGAAGAGAGCCTGGCGGAGGATAAAGATCATCTGAATAGTCTGAGCCGTCGTTTAGATGCCCGTCAGAATGAGTACAATCTCACCAAGAGTATGGTAGACAATCTGGAAGGATTTCCAGAGTCTATACGTTTTCTTAAGAAAAGCACCCAATGGGCAAAGAAAGCTCCGCTCCTTTCGGATATTCTGTTCTGTAGAGAAGAATTCCGGGTTCCCATAGAAAACTATCTGGAATCTCTCATGAACCATTATGTGGTTGAAAACTATGATGATGCAATTGAAGCCATTAAGCTTTTGAACGATTCGTCCAGAGGAAAAGCAAATTTCTTTATATTAAACAATATCGAAGAAAAGGAAGCGACCAGCATAGAAACTCCGGACGGAGCAGTTCCGGTGATTATGGTAACCGAGACAGATAAGAAATATAAAAACTTATTTAACCATTTGCTCCACAATGTCTTTTTGGTAAACGATGAAAGCGAGAAGGATTTAAATAATCTGCCTATTGTACCTGGAGCTACATTCATTGGCAAGTCTGGCAAGTTCAGCAAAACCAAACATACGCTTTCTGGCGGTTCTGTCGGGCTTTTTGAAGGAAAGCGTATTGGTAGAGCAAAAAATTTGGAAAATCTGAGCAAAGAAATTAAAGACTTAGACAGTCAGATTAAAAAATTAAAAGCAGGTATAGACGAGAATAGCATTAAAATAGCTTCTTTAAAGGCTTCTACTAAAGCTCAGGAAATTACAGTTTTAAGTGGCGAAATCAATCTGTTACAAAACGAACTGATCTCGGTAAAAACTAAACAGGAACAGTATCAGTCTTTTATTACTAATAGCCAGAACAGGAAACAGGATATTGAAAACAAACTGCAAAATATTGCTTCGGAGTTACTAAAATTAGAGCCCCTAATTGCAGAAATCAACACGCAGAGACAATTGCTTGCCGATAAGCTGGTTGAACAGCAGGCCGCTTTTAATGAAATTAGTGAAGTGCTGACTATGCGTAGTTCAGCTTTCAATGCAGATAACATTAAATTCCACCAGCAGCAAAACAAAATTAGCAGTATTGACAAGGATCTGGAATACCGCGACTCTCTAAAGGAAAATCTGGAAAGCCGTATTAATATAAACAGTGCCGATTTAGATAATACCAAAGCAACTATTAAAGACACGCTGCAGCATGTAGATCATAACGATGAAGATCTGATTGCCATGTATACGCAGAAAGAGGAAATGGAAAATGCTTTGCAAGACGCCGAAAAAGAATATTATGCTTCGCGTGGACTGGTTAACGATTTAGAGACAGAGCTTACCGAGTTGCGTCGTAAAAAAGAAAACATAGACCTCCTATCTAACGAGATTAAAGATAAAAAAAGCAATCTTAGAATAGAGCTAAACTCATTAAAAGAAAGACTTTCTGTAGAATTCAATCTGGAAATTGAAGATCTGCTGGATAACGAAGTTCCGGAAGATGCCAATGAGGACGACACCAAAGAAAAAGTTGATAAAATTAAAAAGCAACTGGACGAATTTGGAGCTATTAACTCTACGGCAATGGAAGCTTATAATGAGATGGAAGAGCGCTATAACTTCATTAAAGCACAGAAAAAAGACTTAACAGAAGCAAAAGAATCTTTGTTGCAAACCATTAAAGAAATAGACGAAACTGCCAAAGATAAGTTTATGACAGCATTTACCGGTGTACGTGAAAACTTCATGCGTGTGTTCAGATCTCTGTTTAACGAAGAAGATAGCTGCGATTTAATTTTGAGCAATCCTGACAATCCGCTGGATTCTGATATTGATATTATTGCAAGACCTAAAGGAAAACGCCCTTTATCTATTAATCAGTTATCAGGTGGTGAAAAGACACTGACTGCTACTGCCCTGCTGTTTTCGTTATACCTGTTAAAACCAGCGCCCTTCTGTATATTCGATGAGGTTGATGCCCCACTAGATGATACAAACATAGATAAGTTCAATAACATTATCAGGAAGTTCTCTAACGAATCTCAATTCATTGTAGTATCGCATAACAAACGTACTATAGCCAGCACAGATATCATTTATGGTGTTACGATGGTAGAACAAGGTGTTTCCAGAGTAGTTGCAGTAGACTTAAGAGAAGTGGCTGCTTAAACAGATTAAATCAACGGATATGAAAAAGCAAGCGAAACCTATTGGTCTTACTAAAGATGCAGGCTGGCAGTTTGGACTTAGAAAAACATTTCCATACTCACAGAAACATTTATGGGATTTTATGTTCTCAGATCAGGGGTTAAAAGTCTGGCTTGGCGAACTCGAAGAAGAATTAGACGTTAAAAAAGAATTTAGCACCAAGGAAGGGATTACAGGAAAAGTGAGTGTATTTACACCCTATTCCCATATCCGAATGAGCTGGAAAAAGAACAACTGGGAGAATAACTCAACTGTTCAGGTAAGAATTATAGGCGACTCTTTCAAAGCAACTATTAGTTTTCATCATGAAAAACTTCTAGATAACAGCCAAAGAGAAGAAATGAACGTTTACTGGAACGAAAAAATAACAGAGATAGAGAAAGCGCTGATGACATAATTGGTCTGGGTTCCAGGATGTATCAAGCTTGTCCATACCCTGTACCATCTTACGTTCATCCTACGTTTATCTTACGTTCATCCTACGTCTTCTGATAAACTTTTTGTATAAAAAACAACGGTAATAATAGAGAAGGTACCAACAATACAAAGCATTTTATTGTTACTTCTAAATATCGTTTATATCAAAGAAAAAAGCAATAATATAACCATGAAATTAAACAGGATTTCAAATGGAAATAAATAGCTGCCAATCCTATTAAAATTTATTATTCAATAAAGCTGATTAAACAAACTGCTTACTCAGAAGCAGCCCGTTTTAAACCAGATACATAATTACCGTACAGTGTGTCAAAACAGGACTTTAGCTCTGGTAACGAAGGATACGCACTTTCGTACATAAAAGCACCAGTGTACCCCGCTTTATAAAGGGCAGAAAAAATAGCATTCCAATCATTTTTCCCTTTTCCCGAGCATGGAAAATAATGCCTTTCAGCCATTCCATCACCATCTGCAATATGGACAGATTTTAGACGGTTTCCCAAAGCATTGATCAATTTCTCAGGAGATTTAATATGGTTCATATCTACCGCTGCATAAATATCTTTTGGTAAACGGCCCATAATTTCCTGCACCTCTTCAACAGATCTGCACAAAGGTCTCTCCTGCTGCGCACTCTTTAATAATTCTGGTCCAAGCATATTCTCTATCACCATTTTCGCACCAATACCCTTGACAAATTTATTCAGTTCCGTTGCCGACTTAATCATCTGAGTTTTTCTGAGTTCCCGCTCATTAAGCCCAAGATACCAGCTTGGATGAAATAAAATGATTTGAGGTTTTAATACTGCAGCATGTTTAATTATCTCTTTATGAAGGTTCACTACTTTCTTTCGCTGTACCTCATCACCTAAAGAAATATCTTCATACTGTCCAAAAGGCATATGCAAAGACCATATTTTAATCCCAGCCTCATCGGCTGTTGCCTTAATGGTCTTCATTTTATTCTCCAGCTCTTTTTTTGTAAGCTTTAGCTCTTTAGTTTCCTTATCTATTAAAGAACTTAGCGCAGCTAGCTCAATATAGTCTATTCCGGCCTCCTTAGCTTTCTTTAGCGTAACAATATCTATTTTATTAATACTAATTGAGTAACCTATCTTAAACGGTTCAATAGTTTTAGCTTCCTGAGACAATAAACTGGAAGATAGCAATAGAAAAGGCATTAAAGCCCACAAAGGTTTAAATATACAGTTCATTTAATAAGTGTGTGTTTGCACTGCATAAATACAAATATTTTCGATTACTAGCTACTAAAAAGTGATTAAATAAAAACTATGTTAAAAATAAGTAACATCCTTGTAGCATTTTCTAAAATTTAGCGTCTAAGAAATAAGTATATTATAAAAACACGTTATTTGTGTTGTCTATTTTATGATTAAGAAAATTACCAGACTTTATACCCATTCTTATAAAGGATTATCCACGGAATCATGGATGCTGGCCCTTGTTATGCTTATTAACCGGTCCGGCTCTATGGTATTGCCATTTCTGGGGGTATATATGGTAGACAAACTGCATTTCAGTATAGCACAATCTGGCTTTGTACTTAGTTTTTTCGGCATTGGTTCTGTAGCCGGGTCATGGATAGGTGGTACAATTACAGACAAAATTGGCGAATATAAAGTTCAGGCTTACAGTCTGCTCTTAAGTGTTCCTTTTTTTTGTATGCTTCCGCTTTTCACAACAGTAACTTCATTATCAGCTATGATATTTCTACAAAGCATGATTAGTGAAATGTTCAGACCGGCAAACTCAGTAGCTATTATCAAATATGCCAAACCCGAGAATATAACTAAATCTTTCTCATTGAATAGAATGGCTATAAATTTAGGATTCTCTATCGGCCCGGCTTTGGGCGGAATACTATCCGCTATATCTTATAATTTTCTGTTTTTCTCCAATGCATTTGCAGCTTTAATAGCCGGTTTGGTTTATATCTATTTTTTCCGGAGAAGACATCTCATTTTTCAGCTCAGAAGAGCCAGAAAAGAAAGATTAGAAGATGGCAGTAGTAATATTCACTCACAAAAATCTCCTTATTGGGATTTTAAATTTATGATCTTTAGCATACTGTGCACCTTATTCTCGATCTGCTTCTTCCAGTTCCTTAATTCTCTTCCCTTATTCTACAAAGACGATCTGGGGTTAAGCCAGCAAACGATTGGTCTTCTCTTAGGTTATAGTGGAATTGTTATAGTATTATTCGAAATGGGAATGGTAAATATGGCAGAAAGAAAATTCACCATAGCCCAGACTATGTTATACGGAACTATGCTTTGTGCATTATCTTATGGGATAATAGGCTTTAATCACCATTTAAGTATACTGATATTATCAATCACCTTACTCAGTTTAGGCGAAATCTTGATTCTGCCCTTTATGTCTACAGTCACCGCATTACGAGCAGGTCAAAACAATCAGGGAGCATACATGGGAGTTAACGGCATATCAACATCTATTGCATTCATCATTTCCCCTGTTTTAGGCGCAAAGTTGGCATCTATTTATGGTTTTAATGCTTTATGGATTGGCAGTGGCATACTTTTATTACTTGTAAGCATAGCTTTTTATTACAGCGTAAATTGGATGAATGAAAAGGCAGAAAGCTAAAGGCCCAAAGCGTAAAGCTAATAACCGGTATGAATGGCAGAAGCTATTAATATAGAGACCCTTCGACTACGCTAAGGGTGACATGGTTGAAAGTAAAGCTGTACAAAATTAACGCAGAACCATTCCCAAGAACGCCCCCGGCCTCATAAAGATTTGCCCGCCTGTCCGGCAGGCAGGCGTTAAGAAAACCAGCGTAGGTGAGCGCCCGGAACAAAATGCT
>NZ_JBEBVH010000175.1:0-8704 GCF_040392825.1 Pseudopedobacter sp. | reverse complement strand
AAAACTAACTAACTAACTAACTAACTAACTAACTAACTAACTAACTAACTAACTAACTATTGCCCAACAATTTGCAATATTTTAGTATACAATAGTCTCCTTAATTGCTTTTCCCTTACTTTATCGTAATGTTTAAGAATCAATTGCACCTTAAAATGCACCAGATCTTTTTTAATAAATATAGTTTTTACAGAAAATCCTTCGTCTAGAACAAAGCCCTTATAATCTCCTAATACGGACTCCAATTCCCTTTCTACAAATTCTGCTGTAAATTTTTTCGCAACATCTACCTCAAACTCAACTGTCAGCTTTTTTATATTTTGCTTAGACTGGTTAATAATAATAGAATTAAAAATAACAGAATTGGGTATCACTACCATATCGTTATCCTCATTTTGTAAAATTACATTGAGTAAGGTAATATCTACTATCTTCCCTTCTTCATTACCTATTTTAATATGATCTCCTAAAGAAAGTTTATCTGCAAACATAATAATCAACCCGTTTATCATGTTTGCAATATATTCTTTACTCAACAAAGCAATAGCAGCAGCAACAATGGTTATACTTGTTAAGAATTTAATGGGATTTATTCCCAAAAGATACATAAATGCAATAACTATAAATACAGTATTCAGTACAGAAACAATTTGATTAATCCCTAATATAAAATTGTCTTTTACCCTATTCTTAAGTTTATTCTTACTGATATATATGCTTATTATAAAATAGCGAATGATAGAAATAGATAAACTGGCACTTAAAAAGATCATTACAGAATAAGCAATCTTAGCCAGAATAGGAATACTTCTGTATAATAAAGGAGGATGATAACTATAATAGATCAATACGACACAAAAAACTAACTTTAATATAATTATTAAAATTTCCTTAAATGTGCTTCTTTCTTCTTCCTTTAATTTCGACATATTTTACATTAATTTTTACTAAGTTACAACACGTTTATCAAGAATGGGTTTATAATTTCAATAATTCGGTTATCCTTTGAGCTGTTTTAAGCCCCAAATCAGTAAATAGATTTCTAAGCTTATCAGAATATCTGAAAGCCGGTACATATATACTTAAAGCAGCAATCGCTTTATCATTAAAAAAGATGGGGGCAGCAAAGCCGATAACCTGAACACTGTCTTCTATTAGCGCATACCCAAGACTTCTGATTTTTTCAATTTCTACATAAAATAGTTGTTCATCCGCTATTTCCGGCCACACATTCTTATCAGGTAAACCATAAGTATTTATATATGCTTTAAGCTCGTCGTTTGTTTTCATCGCTAATAGCAAACGCCCTGTAGAAGTATCGTAAGCATTTTTTGCATCGGGTGTTTGGGCTTGAATTTGTTGTGATGAATCTCTTTTAACAATCACTTTTCTTAAATCATTCTCCAATATGGCAACAGAAGTATTTTCATTTAGTCTGGCAGTCAGTTTTTCCAACTCCATCTTAGATACTGCTATAAGTTTTTCATAATGAATATGTTTAAATAGAATATTGTTCCATTGTTGTCCTAAACAATAAGCTTTTTGATTTTGTGTTTTAACTATGTAGCCCCTTTGTGTTAATGTTTTAACAATATTAGCACAGGTACTGGGCTGTATGCCTATTGTATTAGCTATTTCGCCTAGTGTTCTCGGCGTTTGAGGTTCCCTTGCTAAAAACTCTAAAATATCTAAAGCTCGCTGAATAACTTGGATCATTTTATAAATTGGAAATTTGGATATGATGTAAAAATCGATAAATTTGTTCAATATAGAAAAATAAAATTCAATAATATTGAATTTTATTTTTCTATCATAATTAAATACCTAACCATGGCTCAAAAGCAGTATATACAAATTGACGAACGCGACAACGTTCTTGTAGCGCTTCAGGATTTACCAAAGGGTCTAAACATTACATGGAAAGACTTGTCTTTCGCATTAAAAGATGATGTCCCTGCTAAGCATAAATTTTTTATAGAAAACCTCGACACAGAACAGGAAGTAATCATGTACGGGGTCTTAGTTGGGAAAACCCTTCATCCGGTTTCTATTGGAAATAGAATGACTACAGAAAATCTACACCATGCTGCCGAACCTTATTTTTATAGAGAGGTGGATTATAAATGGACTGCTCCTGATGTTTCCAAATTCAGAGAGAAAACTTTTAATGGCTACCATAGAAGTAATGGTGATGTAGGTACAGCAAATTATTGGTTATTTATTCCTACGGTTTTCTGTGAAAACAGGAATATGGATACCATTAAAGAAGCGCTTTACAACAATTTAGGTTACTCTGTTACAGACAAATACAAAGATTATACTGCAGAAATCCTGGAAGCCTATCAGAATGGAGAAGATATTTCTTCTATTGACATTTCACTAGCTAATCCTGGGTATCAAAAGAGCAGAAGAGTATTTAAAAATGTTGATGGCATTAAATTCCTGAACCATCAGGGTGGTTGTGGTGGTACCAGACAAGATTCCGAAGTATTAAGCAATCTATTAGCAGCTTATGCAAATCATCCAAACGTTGGCGGCATCACCATCTTGAGTTTAGGTTGTCAGCATCTGCAGGCCAATGATTTGGTAGCGACTATCAAAAGCAAATCTCCTCATTTTGATAAGCCAATTTTAGTTTTTGAACAGCAGAAAACACAAAGCGAGGAATTTTTAATTGCCGAGGCTATAAAGCAAACTTTTCGGCACTTAATAGAAATCAATAAAATTGAACGCAAACCTGCACCACTTTCTAAACTTTCTGTGGGCGTAAAATGTGGCGGTAGCGACGGATTTAGTGGTATTTCAGCCAACCCTGCAGTTGGTTTCACAGCAGATTTATTAGTTTCTTTAGGCGCGAAGGTTCTGCTGGCAGAATTCCCCGAATTATGCGGTGCAGAACAAAACATGATAGATCGTTGTGAAAACGAAGAAATCGCAAGAAAATTCATCCATTTAATGCAATCTTATGATGCCCAGGCTCATGCAGTGGGGTCTGGTTTTTTCATGAATCCTTCGCCCGGCAATATTAAAGACGGCTTAATTACCGATGCTATAAAAAGTACAGGTGCAGCAAAAAAAGGCGGAACTTCTCCGGTAGTAGATGTTTTAGATTATACAGAACCAGCCATAAAGCCCGGTTTAAATTTAGTGTGTACACCAGGGAATGACGTTGAAGCAACTACAGGAAAAGCTGCAAGTGGGGCAACACTTATATTGTTTACAACTGGTTTAGGTACTCCTACGGGAAATCCAATCTGTCCGGTAATTAAAGTTGCCACAAACACCCAACTCGCTACCAGAATGGCTGATATCATTGATATTGATACCGGTGCAATCATCAGAGGAGAAAAAACAATACAAGAAGTTGGCGAAGAGATTTTAGAATTCTGTATTAAAGTCGCGAGCGGCGAAATTGTACCAAAGGCTGTGCAACTAAATCAGGATGATTTCATTCCATGGAAAAGGGGTGTAAGCCTTTAAGAGATTGTAAATGACAAAAACAAGAACCGAGATCTAAGAAAGATTCAGGTTTTTTGACACTAAATATTTGATAAATAAAAACAAAAGACATGTTTTCATTAAAAGAGAAGTCTGCAATAATTACTGGTGGCGGAAGTGGTATAGGTAAAGCCATTGCAGAAAATTTTGCAAAATCCGGTGCTACAGTACATATTATAGATCTAAGCTTAGAGCAGGCAGAAAACACCAAAACGGTGATTGAAGGTTTTGGCGGCAATGCATTAGTTTATTCTGCGGATGTAAGCAATCAAGGTGAAATAAAAGCTATTGTTAATGAGATCGACAAAGTAGATATTTTGGTGAACTGCGCAGGAATTGCTCATGTTGGCAATGCAGTTAATACATCTGAAGAAGATTTAGATAGAGTTTATCGCGTAAATGTAAAAGGTACTTACAACTGTTTACATGAAGTTTTGCCAAAATTTATGACTCAAAATAGCGGGGTAATCTTAAACATTGCTTCTATCGCCGCATGGGTTGGTCTTAGCGACAGATTTGCTTACTCTATGAGTAAAGGTGCTGTTTTTGCTATGACATTAAGCGTAGCAAAAGATTATTTACAGCATAATATCAGGTGTAATTCTATTTCCCCGGCCAGAGTGCACACTCCTTTTGTTGACGGCTTTATAGCTAAAAACTATCCGGGAAAAGAAAAGGAAATGTTTGATGCACTTTCTAAAACTCAACCTATTGGAAGAATGGGCACCACAGAAGAAATTGCCAACCTGGCCTTATATTTATGTTCAGATGAAGCAAGCTTTATTACAGGAAATGACTACCCTATTGACGGTGGATTCATAAAACTGAACAGCTAGGAACATAGAAATAAATAAAACAAAACAAGAAAAACACAAAATAAACTCATAATATTATAAATAGCAGCACTTTCCAATTTCCTCTTTCGTTCCAAAGCGATTCCTTTAGAGGATAAGGATTAGGTGAGGCAAAAACTTAAAACGACATGAAACTAATTAGATTCGGAGAAGCTGGTAAAGAAAAAACCGGAGTAATTATTAACGATATTAAATACGATACATCTGCATTCGGCGAAGATTACAACGAGGTTTTCTTTGAAAATGACGGATTAAACAGACTAAACAAATTTGTTGAAGAAAACACTGGAAAATTACCTGTTATAGATGACAATGTAAGATTGGGCGCTCCTTTTGCGAGACCATCTAAAATAGTTTGTATTGGTTTAAACTATGCAAAACACGCTAAAGAAACCAATGCTCCTATTCCTGCAGAACCTATTATATTCTTTAAATCTACCACTGCGTTAATAGGACCTAATGACGATGTTGTTATTCCTAAAAACTCTGTTAAAACAGATTGGGAAGTAGAATTAGCTTTTGTTATCGGTAAAAAAGCGAGTTATGTAAGTAAAGAAGAAGCTATGGATTATGTTGCCGGCTACTGCTTACATAACGACATTAGTGAAAGGGAGTTCCAGTTAGAACGTGGTGGTACCTGGGATAAAGGAAAAGGCTGCGATACCTTCGCTCCTATTGGACCGTGGTTAGCTACCAAAGACGAAATAGAAAATCCGCATAATTTGCGTCTATGGCTAAAATTAAACGGAAAGACTCTGCAAGATGGAAATACAGATGATTTCATATTTGATATTCCTACTGTGCTATCCTACGTTAGTCAGTTTATGACACTTTTACCCGGTGATGTGATTTCTACCGGCACACCACATGGTGTTGGTTTAGGTTTTATTCCTCCGGTTTATTTAAAACCTGGAGACGTAATGGAATTGGGTATTGATGGTTTAGGAACATCAAGACAAGAGGTAAAAGCGTTTTTCGGAAAATAATGTACTGCAACCATAAGGGACGCAAAGTATATCAAATCAATTTTTGAACTTTCTGTCCTTTATAGTTTAAAAATATAAACTATGAGAATAGATTCGCATCAGCATTTTTGGCAATACGAGCCAATTAAACATAATTGGATAGACGATGAAATGGCTAATATTCGTAAAGATTTTCTTCCGGAAGATCTTGCCCCTATTCTTAAAGTAAACGAAGTGGATGCTTGCGTTGCTGTACAAGCAGACCAGACAGAGGACGAAACCAACTTTCTGATTGGCTTAGCCAGAAAATACAGTTTCATCAAAGGTATTGTTGGATGGGTAGATCTGAGGGCTCACAATATTGAAGAGCGTTTGGCTCATTTTAAACAAGAGCCTGTTGTTAAAGGTTTCAGACATGTGCTACAAGGCGAAGAGCCTTCATTTATGCTACAGCCTGGCTTCAAAAATGGAATATCTCAACTTAAAAGCTTCAATTTCACTTACGATTTGCTCCTGTTTCCACAACACCTGAAAGCAGCTATCGAATTAGTAAAGGAAAATCCCGATCAAGCCTTTGTGATAGACCATATCTCAAAACCATACATAAAAAAAGGAATTATAGAGGGATGGAAACAAGATATTCAATTCATTTCACAATTCCCTAATGTTTATGTAAAAGTTAGCGGGATGGTTACAGAAGCTGATTATAAGAATTGGCAAAAAGAAGATTTCACGCCGTATTTAGACATAATCACCGAGGCTTTCGGTACTGATAGAATTATGTTTGGAAGTGACTGGCCGGTATGTCTCGTAGCAGCCGCATATTCAGAAATGCAATCGATACCAAAAGAATACTACGCTACGTTTACTTTGTTAGAACAGGAAAATATTTTTGGATTGAACGCTCAACGATTTTACAACTTATAAACCTTTATTTATGCCATCAAAAGACATACAAAATATACCCCCGGTGATTTTTGGAACCAGTGGTTTGGGCAATATATACGAAGCGCTTCCCTATGAAAGGAAACTTGCAATTGTTGAAGAGTGTATTAAGCACAGTCCGGGTATACCCGTTTTCGACAGTGCCGGAAAATATGGTGCGGGTTTATCTTTGGAAGTATTAGGACAATGTCTGGCAGATTTAAATGTTAATCCCGACAGGGTTGTTATTAACAATAAACTGGGTTGGTACCAGATCGAATTAACAACGCCAGAACCGACCTTTGAAAAAGGAATCTGGATTGATATGAAAAATGATGCTGTTCAGAAGATAAGTTATCAGGGCATTATTGATTGTTTCGAACAGGGTAATGAGTTATTGGGAAAATACAATTCAGACATGGTTTCGGTACATGACCCAGACGAATATCTGGCAGCAGCCAAAGATGAAATAGATGCAAAAAAACGTTATCAGGACATTTTAGATGCATACAGAGCATTAGGAGATCTGAAACGCCAGGGAAAAGCTAAATCTATAGGCATTGGTTCCAAAGACTGGACAGTTATCAAACGTATTGCGCAGGATATTGAACTCGATTGGGTAATGATTGCCAACAGCTTAACTGTGCATTCGCACCCTAAAGAATTAATAGAATTTATAAACGAGTTAAGCAATAAAGGAATTACAGTTATCAATTCAGCAGTTTTCAATGGAGGCTTTCTGATTGGCAGTAATTTTTATAATTATGTTGAAGTTAATCCCCAAACAGAAAGAGGCAGAGAATTGTTGAACTGGAGAGATCAATTCTATGAAATATGTAAAAAGTTCGGGATCACCCCAGCGGAAGCCTGTTTCAATTTTGGTTTCAATATCAAAGGCGTCTCTTCTGTAGCCTTAAGCACTACTAAACCAGACAAAGTAAAAGGTAATATAGAAATGGCTACTAAACAAATCCCTCAGGAATTTTGGAATGCAATGAGGGAAAAAAATCTCATTCAAATTTAAACAAGAAATCACATGAAAACACTTGTGTGTACAACACCAGGAACTTTCGAATATCAAGACGCAGAAACTCCTCAACTCTCCGCTGGAGAAAGTATTCTTAAAATAAAAAGAGTGGGCATTTGTGGAACAGATTTACACGCATTCACTGGCACTCAGCCTTTTTTCAATTATCCAAGAAGATTGGGGCATGAATTGGCTGCAGAAATTATAGAGACAGATGATAAAAGTTTCGGTAAAGGTGAAGCCGTTACCATTATACCGTACTTTTACTGCGGCAAATGCATTGCATGTAGAAATGGAAAAGAGAACTGCTGCACTTCTATAAATGTTTGTGGAGTGCACATAGATGGTGCTATGGCAGAATATATTTCTGTACCAACTTATTCTCTTGTACATGGAGAAGGTTTAAGCTTTGAAGAATTGGCCTTAGTAGAGCCATTAGCTATTGGTGCTCACGGCGTTAGAAGAGCCGGTGTAAGTAAAGACGAATTCGTTCTGGTTTTAGGTGCCGGACCTATAGGTTTGGGAATTATGGAGTTTGCCAGAATTGCCGGAGGTAAAGTAATTGCTCTGGATATTAATGATGACAGATTGAATTTCTGTAAAGAGAAATTAGATATAGAATATACCATTAACCCAACGAAAGAAAACGTTACAGAGGTTTTACAACAAATCACTAATAATGATATGCCAACAGTCATTATTGATGCTACTGGAAATCAGAAGGCCATTAACGGTGCCTTTCAATATCTGGCACACGGCGGACGTTACGTTTTGGTTGGTTTGCAAAAGGGTGAAATATCTTTCATTCATCCCGAATTTCACAAAAGAGAGTCAACATTAATGAGCAGCAGAAACGCCAATCGTGTTGATTTTGAACATGTGATAGATTCGATGAAAAAAGGATTGGTGAAACCGACGACTTATATTACGCATACTGTAGGTTTCGATGAAGTTAAAGATGAATTTGAAAGTTGGTTGGATCCTAAAAATGGCGTTATTAAAGCCATGATCAATTTTGATTAAAATTAAGAAACTAATAATAGAGGAAGCCGGTTTAAACCGGCTTTTTTATTGAACATACTGTTATTACTTAGGTCTCTCCCCTCATCTTTTGACAAAGGATTTTTATGCGAGCTGACTGATAATTACTATGCTTTGCGTAATATATGGATTAGGGCTTATATACGTTTTCTATATCAACAATATACTACTCATTGTTTTTAATGTAATGCAATTGTGTCAATCCTGTTTCAAATGTTTTTGCTGTTACAAGTTTAAGTATTTGCTCAGGTCTTCCGTCTTTAAAAAGTCTCGTTCCATTGCCTAATAAAATCGGTACAACCGAAATTATAAACTCGTCTATTAAATTGTGCTTTAATAATTCATTTATTACTTCTGCACCACCGTCACAATAAATATTCTTTCCATTTTCAGAT
>NZ_JBEBVH010000174.1:0-8719 GCF_040392825.1 Pseudopedobacter sp. | reverse complement strand
CATAATGCAATGTTTCAAAATACGCATTAAAGAATGCTTTGTGTGCGAAAACAAGTATGTGGTTTTTTAAAAAATTAAGAAGTTTTTAGTTTGTTGTTAAAAATATTCTTTTTAAAAAATTTTACTGATTTTTTTGTACTTATTATAGATTTATTGTTTCTGTATATGAAATATATGCGTATATTTGCGAAATATTTACGAGAAATGAGAAAAACAAAAATTTGGGCAAAAGTCATGATTGGCTTTGTTAGTTTTTTATATGCTAACGCCATTAAAAAACCTTAATCAGCCTTCCCTCAAAAAATCAATACGATTTTTTAATTTAATAGGTGTGTAAAAGCGGTAGGCCTCCCGGCCGATCCGCTTTTTATTTTTATCTAATTTTTTGCTTAAAATATTAAGCTACTGGCTAATGCCATGTAATTTCCAAGTGATGAAAGAGATTGGTAATCTGCAATAGAAAGGATCGGTTTGGAGCTAATCTTAGTTGTTTATTAGATGCAAGCGGAGCTTACTTAAATGTGAGTTACTTTAAATTCTTAAATGGTGAACCGGAATTAGTCTGGTTGGCTGAACTGTAAGAAGGGTTCAATATAAAAATCATAAACAAGCAAGCTCTTCTTGCTAATTTAAACAAAACGCCCATATAGATTAAATGAAAAGAGTTTCAACTGAGCAATTTCTGTAGGTTATTATCGCAGGTAATACCATAAGATTTTCAGTTAAGGTACTGAATAAGATATCCGTTAAAATCGAAAAACAAAAAAGAAACACAAAAATGGGTGGAAGAATTAATCGAACTGAAAGTTATGTTGCATTTTTATTTATAAATATCTATTTTTGCAGTCCTTTAAAATAAAAGGGTTAAAAATAATTTATTAATAACAATGGGTCAATACGAAACCACTATCATTCTTACCCCGTTATTATCAGAAGATGCAGCTAAAGAAGTTATTGCTAACTTCTCTAAAATCTTAACTGATAATGGAGCCGAGATTATCCAGGAGGATAATTGGGGTTTGAAAAAACTGGCGTATCCAATTGAGAAAAAATCAACTGGATATTACCATATTACTGAATACAAGGTATCAGGAGAGGTTATCGGCAAGTATGAGTTACAATTGAAGCGTGATGAGCGTGTAATGAGATTCTTAACTGTTAAATTAGACAAGCATGCTGTAGCGTACAATGAGAAAAAACGTTCTGGTGCTTTTAACAAAAAGAAATCTGAAAAAGCGGAGGCAGCAAACTAATGGCAAAAGATCAAATCCAGTACGTTACTGCTCCCAAGGTGGAGGATAACAGAAAAAAATATTGTCGTTTTAAAAAGAACGGTATTAAATATATCGATTATAAAGACGCAAACTTTTTATTGAAATTCATTAATGATCAGGGTAAAATCTTACCTCGTCGTTTAACCGGGACTTCTTTAAAATATCAGCGTAAAGTAGCTCAAGCTGTAAAGAGAGCTCGTATTATCGGTATATTGCCATTCGTAACTGATGGTTTAAAATAAGGAGGGCAATACACATGGAAGTAATTTTAACACAAGATGTAAAGAACCTGGGCGAGAAAGACGATATCGTTATTGTAAAGCCTGGTTATGGCCGTAATTATTTGATTCCTCAGGGACATGCTATCTTAGCTACTGAGTCGGCAAAGAAAGTTTTAGCTGAGAACATTAAACAAGCTCAGTTTAAACAAGAGAAAATTAAAAAAGATGCTGAGGCTACTGCTGCTAAATTGGCTGATGTTAAATTAAGCATTGGTGCTAAAGCTGGCGAAACTGGTAAAATCTTTGGTGCTGTAAACACTATTCAAGTGGCTGATGCATTGAAAAAATTAGGTTTCGACGTAGACAGAAGAAGAATTACTTTTGATTCTGATGTTAAATTTGTAGGTGAGTACAAAGCAAATTTAAACTTACATAAAGAAGTTAAAGTTCAAGTTCCTTTCGAGGTTATTGCTGAATAATTTAGCTTTCTTAATATAAAAAATGCTCCTTAAAACACTAAGGAGCATTTTTTATTATATTAAAATTCATATACCCTGTGGTTGACACTCTTATCAAATACCTGAAAAAATTGCTGTTGTGGTTCTTTTGTTTCACATTTCTTTGGGTATTAGCTTATCGTTTTATCAATCCCCCTTTTACTTATTTAATGATTTCAAGAGCATTCGAGAGAAAGTTTGATGGAAAATCGTGGAAAATAGATAAAGAGTGGAGAGATTTTGACGACATCTCTTTAAATCTTAAAAAGGCGGTAATTGGTGCAGAAGATGCCCGGTTCTTGAGCCATAACGGTTTTGACTTTGATGCTTTGGGTAAAGCTTATCAAAAAAATAAAGCCGGGAAAAAGATAAGAGGTGGCAGTACAATTTCACAACAGACGGCAAAAAACGTATTCTTATGGCCGGGCAGATCTTATATTCGTAAGGGATTTGAAGCTTATTTTACTATATTGATTGAGCTGTTATGGTCTAAGCAACGTATAATGGAGGTTTATCTGAATGTAATTGAGATGGGGGATGGGATTTACGGAGCTGAAGCAGCTACTCAAAAATATTATCATAAGTCCTGTAAAAGCTTGCTGAAGGGCGAAGCAGCGCTTTTAGCTGCTGTATTGCCCAACCCAAGAAAGTGGACGCCAGCTAATCCAACAAATTACATTTACAGAAGACAGTCAATAATTAGAAGAAACATGGCTGCTTTAGGAACCCTGAATTTTTAAAGAGTTCAATACATCAGTCAGAACATCCGCTTTTGTAAACTGATAACCTAACACGTAATTCAAACTTGCTTTTCCTTCTTCTGAAAACTGTATAGCAGATAATATAATGCCGGAAGTATGAAAATGCTGCCTATTAATAAAGCCCAGGCCAAAGATTCGATAGCTTTTTCATGTCCCGCGTTTTCTATGAGTGACAGATATTTTCCGTTTTTTAAGATAATGAGGTTAGGAAAATGTTCCCATGTGATGGCTAATAATATCATTGTTACCTGGAAGCCGGCCAATAGCCTTAGCTGAATGGTTTTTTTCTGATCTATAGTTCTCCATAAAATAAAAAGAGAAACGGTTGCCGCAAGTATAGCTATTACGCCAATTGTATTTCCAAATATCCAGTTAATTAAGGGTATACCCTCTAAATAGGAAATGATGAATACAAGGGAGCCTGCTATGACAGCGGCAATGTTCATGTATTTGGCTTTAAGAATAAATCTCTTTTTATCTTCGTCTGTATCTGTTTCGCCAATAATAAAGATGGCCGCCAAAAAGCCACAGATAGCTACAGTGAAAAAGCCTACAGCAATCCCAAACCAGTTAAACCAGCTAAAAATATAAGCGTTTAGGAAGTCGGTAGATTCGGTGTCTATAGATCCGGAGACAGTACTCGCCGCAATAATTCCCAAAAAGAAAGGGGTAATGAAGCTGGAATATTGGAAAATTTTGTGATAAAGAAACTGCATGTCGTCTACAACAGCATCGTAATGCCTGAAAGCAAAAGCCGTTCCTCTGGCTATAATGCCAAATAGCATGAGTACTAAAGGAATATGCATATGTATAGACATGGTTGTGTATATTTCTGGAAAGCCAACGAAAAGAATAACAATAGCAATAATAAGCCACATGTGGTTGGCTTCCCATACCGGGCCAATAACTTTATAAACCGTTTTTCGGGTTTTGCTCTGATGTCTTTTGGAGGTAAATAGTTCTAAAATTCCCGCTCCAAAATCTGCTCCTCCAAGCAATAAATATAACCAGATGGCTGCCCATAAATAAGCGATAACAACGTATGTCATAATCAGTGTTTTTCGGTTGGGTTAGGGATGTCGTAAATTTTGTCAACCATTTTAATCTGTCTGTACAACATAAAACCTACAACAAAAGATAAAGAAATATATATTGCTGTGAAGATATAGAACGAATAGACAATACCAGGCATTGGTGTTACAGCATCAGCTGTTTTCATAACATTATAGATAATCCATGGTTGTCTGCCAACTTCTGTTACTGTCCATCCGGCTTCAACTGCAATAAATCCGACAGGGGTTGCTATTGCAAATAATTTCAATAGCCATTTGCTTTTTAGCAAATCCCTTTTTTTCCATAAACTATAGAAATATAAAACCGCAATCATCATCATCAATACGCCTAAACCAACCATAATCTGAAAAGCATAATGTGTAATGGCTACCGGGGGATGATGTTCTTCCGGAATTTGGTCTAGCCCTTTCACCTCGGCATTAATGTCTCCGTAAGTAATAAAGCTTAGCAGCCCGGGTATCTTTATGGCATATTTTACAGTTTTGTTTTCTTCGTCAGGTATTCCGCCAATGATAAAAGGAGCCCGTTTTTCTGTATGAAAATGCGCTTCCATAGCGGCTAGTTTTGCTGGTTGCCTTTTAGCAACATCTTTGGCAGAGATATCTCCGCTTAAAGGCTGGACAAGAGCAGCAATGCACCCAAAAACCGCGGCAATTTTAAAAGATTTTTTATGGAATTCTATATTCTTTCCTTTTAAAATCATAAAGGCATGTACTCCGGCTACTGCAAAACCTGTGGCACAAAATGCAGCAATAGACATGTGTAAAGCCTGTGAAAACCAGGCATCATTAAACATCGCCTGAATAGGATCGATATTGATATATTCGCCATTAACAAAGTCGAAACCCGAGGGGCTATTCATCCACGCATTGGCTGCTACTACTAAAATACCTGATACAATACCGCTGATTCCAACGATAAGTCCAGTCACCCAGTGAAACCAGGGATTGAATTTATCCCATCCATAAAGGAAAAAACCTAAGGCAATCGCTTCGATAAAAAAAGCTGTTCCCTCTAACGAAAATGGCATTCCAAATATCGGACCTGCATGCTTCATAAATTCTGGCCATAGTAGTCCCAGCTCGAAAGAAAGTGCTGTTCCAGATACTGCACCGGTAGCAAAGAAAATAGCTACGCCCTTACTCCATGCTTTTGTGATGTTTTTGTAAACCTGTTCTTTGGTCTTTAGATAATAGAAATGGGAAACAGCCATAAAAAAAGGCATGACCATTCCGATACAAGAAAAAATAATGTGAAAGCCCAGCGATAACGCCATTTGGGAACGAGCAGCTAGAAAATCATCCATGTATAGAAAACATTAAGGCATCTATATGATGCGTATACCGTAACAAAAATATAAGAATACCTTATATGATTTTCTGAATTTGGGACTTTTTAAAAAATAAAATCATTCTTAATAAAGAATGCATTTGCTTTTATAAAAAAACTTTAGCATGCCAGCTTTCCTTTAGAGGAACTTCCCATGCGTGGTTCAATTCGGAGAGATTTTTCACAAGGTTGTTGAATACGATTGTTTCCGCATTTACTTTTTGTTCCTGAATAAGAGATTCAAATTCAGATCTTCCGGTAATTTTAATTTCATTTCCCTCTTTCCATGCTACCTGAAATCTGTCGAATAAATTAACCTTAAACTCTTCCTCAATAGCTTTCATCACATGAACAGATTTGTCTATAGAGCATCCACTGGCACCTGTTAATGTTTCATCTACAATTAATACGATAAATCTTTGATATTTGATTTCGTATGAAGCTTTGAGCTGCTGATTGTGTGCAGTCCATGAGGTAGTGAAATCGGCTAGAATAGTATTCAGACGTTCCAGTTCTGCGGAGGTAAATATTCTGTTTGATTGATAGATCCAGACTTTAGATTCTAAACTTAATTCCATATTTCAAAATTAAAGAAATAAAACGATTAAAGCAGATTGTTAACTAAGTGCTCCACGTTGAAAAAACTATTTTACAAAAATATGTATGTTTACTAATTTTAATCATGCATTTTATTTGTAACCTTTTTCTCGCTTTTTTTATATTACCATTGTCCTGGCTTAGCAACCCAGATGTACCGGCTTTGAGGGATAACATCATACAGGTCTATAATAAGTATGGTGCTGAAAAATATCTGGAAAGAAAAAGTTATGAATTAGATATTAATGCGAACGGATTCATAAGATATAAAAGGGTTTGGAAGAATAACAAATCGGAATACTTTTCGGTAAAAATTGAAAAAGTTAAAGACATCAATTTTTTGGGAAGCGAAAAGGGTGGTTGGCTGTCTCTTATCTGCGAACCGGAAACCGTTATTTACCAGACACACAGAGATCCTTCCGGCAATGTAGATTCGATGACGAATGAGATTTCTTTCCCCCTATCCGCGATCTCTGAGGACGAACTTAATCTTTTTGCTAAAAACTTTAAGTCTTTAAAGGAACTTGTGGCTAAAAAAGTTGAAAATTAATGTCAGATTTATATTTTTTACTATCTTAGCACTACTAAACTATACTAAATAACTTGAAAAAGACGTTTTACATAATGGCCGCATTGTGTATTTCGGTAATTCATGCGTTCTTTTTGAATGCCTGGCTGTCTAAAAACGATTCTGAAGTAAATCGGATTACTTTGGAAAAAAACGTGTCTCCGGATAGTCTGGACGTTCATAAGCTACTTCCTGTCATGGAAGAAGAGCAAATGAATATCGCGAAATATATAGACAATTAAAGGTTGTTGTTTTTGGCAGTAATTTCTGCTATGTCCAGGACATCGATTTCGTTGTCCTTTTCGAAATGCTTTACGCCATCTCTAATCATGGTCATGCAGAAGGGACAGCCTACGGCTACTACATTTGCAGATGAAGCTAATATTTCTTCTGTTCGTTCTATATTAATATCTTTTAGACCTTTTTCGGGTTCTTTGAACATCTGTGCACCTCCTGCACCACAACATAATCCATTCTGTTTACATCGTTTTAATTCTATTAAATCTGCATCCAAAACTTCGAGGGTTTTTCTTGGGGCTTCGTAAACATCATTTCCTCTGCCAAGATAGCAGGGGTCATGAAAGGTAATCTTTTTTCCTTTAAAAGCCGAGCCATCCTCCGTTTTTAGTTTTCCTGTATTGATGAGTTCCTGAATTAATTGTGAGTGATGAATAACATCGTAAGCTCCACCCAATTCAGGATATTCATTTTTTAATGTGTTGAAACAGTGAGGGCAGGCAGTTACAATTTTTTTAATATTATATGCATTGAGGACTTCAATATTTCCCAGAGCCTGCATTTGAAAAAGAAATTCGTTTCCTGCCCGTTTAGCTGGATCACCTGTACAAGATTCTTCAGTTCCCAGAACAGCAAACTTGATTCCAACGTGATGAAGTATTTTAGACAGCGCAATAGTAACACGTTGTGCCCGTTCATCATAACTCCCTGCGCACCCTACCCAAAAAAGAATTTCTGGTGATTCGCCGTTAGCTGCCATTTCAGCCATTGTAGGTATCTTAAAATCTGTCATAGTAATATTATTGATTTGCCCAGTTAAGTCTGTCATTTGGAGAATACTTCCACGGTGCCGCATTATTTTCCATGTTAGAAAACATATTATTAATGCTGGCAGATGCATTGGATTCTTCCATAACGGCATATCTTCTCAACTCCATAATAATAGCAAGCGGATCTATATTTACAGGACAAGCCTGTGTGCAGGCGTTGCATGTTGTGCAAGCCCATATTTCTTCTCGTGTGATGTAATTATCAAGAAGTGGGTTAGCTTTAATTTCCTGCTCATTTGCTTTATCTATTTTTCTTCCCACTTCTTCCAATCTGTCTCTGGTGTCCATCATAATTTTTCTTGGAGAAAGCATTTTACCAGTGATATTTGCAGGACATACCGAGGTACATCGCCCGCATTCGGTACAGGTATATGCATTTAACAGATGAATGCGATTGAGGTCAAAAATATCATTTGCTCCGAATTTTGTTTGATTGTCCACAGCGGGAGGAACAAAAGAGGGATCTAGCATAGCCCTTACTTCATTAGTAACTGCAGGCATATTATTAAATTTACCTTTTTTATCCAATTTGGAATACCAGGTATTTGGAAATGCCAGAATGATATGAAAATGTTTAGAACTTGGCAAATAATTCAGGAAGAAAAGAATTCCTAAAATGTGAAACCACCAGCAAAAACGTTCGATAAATATCAGCTGTTCTCCGGAATTTGGTAAGATATTACTTAGGTATACCGATATAGGAAATGAGCCTGCCTGGTGATAAACCCCCAGTTGCTGTAACTTGTAATCGGCAGCGTTCATAGTAAGGAAGGCAAGCATTAAAACAACTTCTATACCTAATATATATAGAGCGTCCTTTCGCGGCCATGATTTCATTTCTATTCCTGAAAATCTTTTCAGATGAAGGACTAATCTTCGACATAAAAATACAATTACACCAACCAATACCAGTAAGGCCAGAATTTCGAATGATGCAATTAAAACATTATAAAAGTTTCCCATAGAAGAGAAAATTCGGTGAGTCCCCAAAACTCCATCTATAACAATTTCTAAAACTTCTACGTTGATAATGATGAAACCTATGTAAACAAAAAAATGCATAATAGCAGCAATAGGCCTTGCTACCATTTTGCTTTGGCCAAAAGCGACCTTCAGCATGGTTATCCACCTATCCCGTTTTGAGCCTGTTAGGCTTATTTCTCTACCCAGACAGATATTTCGATATATTTTTTTTATTTGAAGTGCAAAAAGAATTATCGCTCCCAGAAATATAATAGTAAATATGAATTGTGATACCATATGACAAAGCCTATAATTATATCCTAATATAATAAAAATAATATGCATGCATATTATTTTTATTTTTCTTT
>NZ_JBEBVH010000173.1:0-8794 GCF_040392825.1 Pseudopedobacter sp. | reverse complement strand
TTATAGGTTAGAATCATTTTTATAGACATTAAAGTCAAGGCCATATTAATTCCGGAAATAACGGATATTTTTAATTCATAAAGTTAAGGTTGGGGCTTTATTGAAGTTAGGAACTACCTACCGCAGAACCTTATCCAGTAATATATAAAATTAAAAAATAAGAAAACATTGCTCCCGATTTTTAGTTGCTAATGTAAGAGCCTCTTTATAAGCGACATAAATAAAGTGGCTCCAATTGTGAAATCCTAAATTTTATTATTATGGCAGTTGTTAAAGTTATTGAAGTTATTGCTTCCTCAGAAAAAAGTTTTGATGATGCTGTTCAACAAGCAGTTAATGAGGTTTCTAAAACCATTCATAATGTTGATTCTGTTTGGGTAAAAGAACAAAAAGCTCATGTAAAAGATGGTAAGATTACGACTTATGGTGTTATTTGTAAGGTTTCTTTTAGAGTAGATAAATTATAATTTCTGAATGAAAGCAAAAAGTAAAGGCCGGTTACCATAGCAACCAGCCTTTACTAAGAAAAATGTTTAAAATTAATTTACCATATTTTTATCCGGTCTTCTGGTTTTTTATAGAGTTTGTCGCCTGGTCTAACATCAAACGCAGTGTACCATTCATCCATATTAACCAAAGGGCCAATAGTACGGTATTGTTCAGGAGAATGTGGATCCATCAGAATGTATCTTGATGCTGTTTCAGGTAAAATATTACCTCTCCAGACCTGGGCCCAGGATAAGAAAAACCTTTGATCAGGAGTAAATCCATCAATTTTTTCTTTGCTTTGACCTTCTTTAGTCATTTTAAATGCAGTATAAGCAGCATTTAATCCACCCAGGTCCCCAATGTTTTCTCCTAAAGTTAAGCGACCATTAACAGAAAGCGTATCCAATATTTTATAATTGTTGAACTGATTTACAAGTTTTTCCGTTCTGGCATCGAACTTTTCCCTGTCTTCTTTTGTCCACCAGTTATTTAAAGCCCCCTTAGCATCATATTGGCTACCGGCGTCATCAAAGCCATGGGATATTTCATGTCCAATTACTGCCCCAATTCCACCATAGTTTACAGCATCGTCTGCATTAGGGTCGAAGAAAGGGAATTGCAAAATACCCGCAGGGAAAACAATCTCATTCATTACCGGGTTGTAGTAAGCATTAACTGTTGGAGCTGTCATTCCCCATCTGGTCTTGTCTATAGGCTTACCAAGCTGATTTACCATGTCCTGATAAGACCATTTTTCTGCATTAGTTAAGTTTTGAAAATAGGTTTTTCTGTTGATAACTAAACCATTGTAGTCTTGCCATTTGCTGGGATAACCAATTTTTGGAGTAAATGCTTTTAGCTTTTCTAATGCTTTTACCTTCGTTTCGGCCGACATCCAATCCAGATTATTGATTCTGATTTCAAAAGCCTTTGATAAATTACGGATCATTTCGTCCATTCTGGCTTTAGCCTCTGGTTTGAAATATTCTGAAACATATAGCTGACCTAACAATTCGCCAATATTCTTATCTGTTTGAGAAGAAATTTTCTGCCATCTTGGGGTAGGAACTTTTTGTCCAGTTATCACCTGATTGAATTGAAAATTAGCCTTTACAAAATCAGAGCTTAAGTAAGCTGCTGCATTTTTTAGGATATTCCATTTCAGATATATTTTTAAGTCGTTTAATGGCCTTTGTTCAACCAATTTATTTGCAGTAATGAAAAAGTCGAGGCTGTTTACCAAAACATATTTTTCATTATTTACTAACATCTTCGGCAAAAGTTTTTCGAAGTTTATAGTTGGTGCATCCTTGGTTAACTGCTGAACAGAAAGCTTATTGTAAGTAAGTTGGGGATCTCTCAGTTCAACGCGGCTCATTTGTGCTTTGGCTAATTCTGTTTCCAGAGATAAAATAGTTTTAGCATAAATTGCAGCTTGTTCTTTTGCAGAACCTGTTAATACAAACAGTTTATTAATGTATTTTATATAGGCTTCTCGGATTTGTCTGCTTCGGTTGTCGTCCTTCAGGTAGTAATCCCTATCAGGAAGTGTTGTCCCACCCTGAAAAAATTGAGGAATCATTACCTCCGGATTTTTACTGTCTTGCTCGACATAAAGATCGAAAAGTGGAGAAGCCAGTCCCGATACTCTAAGGGTTGCCAAAGCATCAACAAACTGAGCTTTAGACGTTATTGCCGAAATTTTGGCTAAATCAGCTTGAATAGGAGTATAGCCTAACTTTTCGATAGTAAGCGTATCCATTCCGGCAGCATAAAAATCTCCAACACGTTTTTCTATTGATCCGGCAGGAGCATTGTTGTTTGCTGCGGCCTTAACCAAAATATCTTTAACAGCGTTGATGTTAAAGTCCATAAGTACGTTAAAAGAACCCCATTGGGTTTCTTTAGGAGGTACGGGATTGTTTTTTATCCAGGTCCCGCTTGCATAAGTATAAAAATCATCTCCTGGTTTAACAGAAAGATCCATATTTGCCGGATCGATGAATTTATCTTGTGCCTTGCTGGTGGGTTTGTCTGCATAAGCACTTAAGCAACACATTCCTGCGCACAGAGAAAGTATTAGTTTTGATTTAAGCCTCATTTTCTTTAATGATAATATCTACTAAAATACACTATTTGTCAGAGTTTTGTTTCAATTAAACAAGCTTGTTACTTGCATTATTTAGTTCATTGGTCCATTAATCATTAGTAGCTTTCGGTTGGATAGTGCTTTAACTTATTTGTATGGGTAATAAGTACTGTGTATTGTTGATAGTTCATCAGTTAAAATTAATCCATTCAGTAGATTTTGCCATTGACTAGTGATTTAGTAGTCATCTTACCTCTGATTTTAGTGACCTTCATGGATAAAATCCGATTGTTCATTTCACTTTGAAAGTGTATTTTTGCAGATTGTTAGATTTTTACACATCATATGAGCATTTCCAAGACGTATAACCCTAAAGAAGCAGAGAGTAAATGGTATTCTTACTGGTTAGAAAACAAGTTTTTTAAATCGGTTCCAGACGAACGTGAGCCCTACACCATTGTTATTCCTCCGCCAAACGTCACCGGAGTTTTGCATATGGGACACATGTTAAATAATACCATTCAGGACGTTCTGATTCGCAGAGCAAGAATGAAGGGAAAGAATGCTTGTTGGGTTCCGGGTACAGATCATGCATCTATTGCTACAGAAGCAAAAGTGGTTGCTATGCTAAAGGAGAAAGGAATTAATAAAAAGGATTTAACAAGGGTAGAATTTCTGAAATATGCTTATGAATGGAAAGAAAAGTACGGCGGAATCATTTTGGAACAGTTGAAAAAGCTGGGGGCCTCATGTGATTGGGATCGTACCGCTTTTACCATGGATCCAACGCTTTCGGAAGCGGTAATTGATACATTTATTCATTTGCATAAAAAAGGTCTGATTTATCGTGGTATCAGAATGGTAAACTGGGATCCGAAAGGTTTAACCGCTGTTTCTGATGAAGAAGTTATCCGTAAAGAAGTTAATCAAAAACTATATTATATTAAATATAAGCTGGCAGATGGAGATGGATTTGTAACCATTGCTACTACAAGACCAGAAACCATTATGGCAGATGCTGCAGTTTGCGTTAATCCCAGCGATGAACGTTACCTGCATTTACATGGCAAAAAAGTTCAGATTCCTTTAATTCATAAAGAAATTACCATTATTCCGGATGAATATGTGGAGGCTGATTTTGGTACGGGCTGTTTAAAAGTAACTCCGGCTCACGACCTGAATGACTATGAACTGGGTGTAAAACATCATTTGGAAGTAATTGATATTTTAAATGACGATGGTACTTTAAACGAAAAGGCCCAAATTTTAGTTGGTGAAGACCGTTTTATTGCGAGGAAGAAAATAGCTGTGTTATTGGAAGAGGAAGGCGCCTTAGATAAAATTGAAGAATATAAATCTCAGGTTGGTTTCTCTGAAAGGACAGATGCGGTAATAGAACCAAAACTTTCTTTACAGTGGTTCTGTAAGATGGGAGAGATGGCCGTTCCCGCTTTGGAATATGTAAATAACGGAGATATTAAGCTAATTCCTGAAAAGTTCATCAATACATACCGTCATTGGATGGAAAATGTAAAAGATTGGTGTATTTCGAGACAGCTTTGGTGGGGACAACAAATTCCGGCTTTTTATGCTCCTAACGGAGATGTTGAAGTAGCAAAAACAGCAGCAGCAGCTTTAAGTGCGTTTAAGGCCAGAGATGCAAAATATGCAGATTTAAAATTAGAAGATCTTCAACAAGATGAAGATGTGGTTGATACCTGGTTCTCATCCTGGTTATGGCCAATTTCGGTTTTTGATCCTTCGGTTTGTGGTCATCCCGAAAATAAGGGAAATGCAGACTTCCAATACTACTATCCAACTAATGATTTAGTTACGGCGCCAGAGATACTCTTCTTCTGGGTTGCCCGGATGATCATGGCTGGCCATGAGTTTACAGGCGAAATACCTTTCAGGAATGTTTACCTAACCGGTATTGTTCGCGATAAAATTGGTCGTAAAATGTCCAAATCACTGGGTAATTCTCCGGATCCTTTGGATTTGATAGATAAATACAGTGCAGACGGTGTTCGCGTGGGCATGTTGTTGAGTTCTCCTGCCGGAAACGATATTATGTTTGATGAGGCTTCTTGTGAACAGGGAAGAAATTTTGGCAATAAGGTATGGAATGCTTTCCGTTTGGTAAAAGGGTGGGAGGTAGATAATTCTCTGGCTTGCCAAAATGAACAATCTATAGCCTGGTTTGAGGCCAGATTTAATGAGGCATTGAAAGAAATTGAATCGAATTTTTATCAGTATCTATTGAATGAAGCTTTAATTGATTCATATAAACTGTTTTGGGACGATTTCTGTGCCTGGTACCTGGAAATGGTGAAACCAGCATACCAACAGCCAATTGATGCTGTTACTTATAAGGCTACGGTAGATTTCTTTGAAAGGATTTTGAAATTATTGCATCCGTTTATGCCTTTCCTTACAGAGGAACTTTGGCATGATGAAGTTTTTGGAGCAAGAGACGCAGAAAATTGCTGTATAGTAGCTCAAATGGAATCTTCACAAACTTTTGATACTAATATTCTGAAAGATATTGAAGTGGTTAAACAGATCGTTTCTGAAATTAGAAATGTGAGGAATACTAAACAGATCTCGCCTAAAGAAACTTTAACACTATCTCTTAAAAAGGGATCGGAGATTGATTATAACAACTATAAAAACATCATTTTCAAATTAGCTAATATTAGTGAGTTTAATGAGGTGAGTGATAAAATAACTGGCGCCGCTTCGTTTTTGGCTGGTAGGGATGAGTTTTATATTCCGTTAGAGGGAAATATTGATGTAGAGGCCGAGAAAGAGAAAATTGTTAAAGAAATAGCTTATTTAAAAGGTTTCTTAAAGGCCGTAAATGCAAAGCTGAGCAATGAACGGTTTGTGCAAAATGCTAAACCGGAAATTGTAGCAAATGAAAAGAATAAACAAGCTGACGCGGATGCTAAAATTAAGATTTTAGAAGAGACATTGATGGGTTTATAAGCATCTTCAATCAAAATACTAAAACTAAGGCACAAAGATTTGATTTTTGTGCCTTAGTTTTTTGTGCAGAGAACTTGTAATACTTTCGTCTTTTTGACGAGGGACAAGGAGAAATCCCTATGGTCTTAAGCAGAAACTTCTGTCCGGACAGGTCTTCTTATAAAAAATCGAGTTTGGATAAATTACCAATTTTTGGTAATTTTAGTAAAATTAAAAGCTATGGGACGAAACACATCTGTATCGCTTGGAAATTATTTTGAGAATTTTGTAGAGAACAGAATTTCAGAAGGTCGTTATAAAAATGCAAGTGAAGTAATCCGGGCAGGGCTTCGGTTGCTTGAAGAAGAAGAAAATAAAGTGCAAGCTTTGAAAAATGCCATTCAGGAAGGGATTAATAGTGGAATAGCTGAGAATTTCGATGCAAAAAAACATTTAGAAATCCTGAAAGCCAGGAAAAGAGAAAATGGCTAGGTACATTCTAACAAACAAAGCTGTCGAAGACCTTTCTAATATTTGGAATTATACTTACGAAATTTGGTAAGAAAATCAGGCAGATAAGTACTATCAACTAATTATTGAGACTTGTCAGGAAATTGCCAAAAGTCCAACTATTGGAAGAAGCTATGAAGAAATCTCAAAAAAGATTTTAGGGCTTAGGGTAGGAAAGCATGTTATCTTTTACAGAGAGCTAAAACTCAAAGAAATTGAAATTGTCAGAATTCTTCATGAAAGAATGGATTTAAAAAATAAACTTGATGAATAAAGGAAATTAAAAATAAAAAAGGTTCAGGTGACTTTTCTTTATTAAAAAAAACTATAAGCTTCTAGCTATTGAAGCTTCCTTAATCCAAGGATCTATTCGAATTAGTTATGTGTTTATAACTGAATAAACTCTTTACACAACTTTTTGCTGACAAGATCCCAGTTGGCGCAAGGTTTCTTTTATCTCCCATCTTTTTTTATCCGATTTAATATGGTCCAGATTTACGCTGTAAGCGTTTGAATGGGTATCGTAAATGATGATTTTATTGAACCTGGTTTCGAAATAAGCAATTTCATTTATTTGAATGGAAATGTCTTCCAGCTTTTCTCTGCTTCTGGATATTTTTAGGTAGTTGTCTTTTATCTGCAAAAAGCAGGTTTTTTTATTGTTTATAATATTGACTATTATGCAGATAAGTGTGACCGACGAAAGCGTAATAAAAATATATCTGTAGTCGAACAATGCGCTTTTGGAATACGAATACGCCAATAAAATTAACTGAATAGCTGTTAAAAGCATACAAAACTTCGCCACAAACCCACTTTCTCTTTTAACAAGGATTGATTTTTGATCCATTTTGTAATATTTTTACTTTATTACGTAAATGGATAATTTAAAGTTTCATTTTTTAAAACACTTCTAGCATTATTTATAATTTGGTATGTCCTGGATGAACAAGTAGCTCTTGTCTTCATAGTTCATTTTACAATGGTAATGGTCAATACCGTTTGTTGTAATTAGGTAATTTACTTTATGGACAAAGTTGTATCTCGCAATTTGATCAAAAACTTTTTGGTCTATTTTCACATGAGCAGCTTTGCATTCTACCAGAATATCTGGTTTACCATAAATATCAAAAATGACAATATCGGTTCTTTTCTGAAGTTTATTTAGTGTAAGTCCGCCCTCAAGCTTAATTAAAGATTTGGGGTACTTCTTGTGCAGAATCAGGTATTGAATAAAATGCTGTCTAACCCATTCTTCGGGAGTTAAAACCAAATTCTTTTTACGTATCTCATCGAAGATATAAAGTTGGAGTGCTTTCTTCGTTAACTTAAAAGGATAAGGTGGTAAATTTAAAGGTATGGGCTCAAACATGATGCTAAAATAAGACTGTAATTTTTAACATTGCAATTTATTTTGGTAATAATCTTTAATTTAGTCACCAAATGACAGCAGCTGATATTCTAAAAGAAATAAAAAACAGGAAGTTTAAACCTATTTATTTACTACACGGCGAAGAAAGCTACTATATAGATCTTATAGCCGATGCACTGGAAAATACAATATTGACTGAAGCAGAAAGAGGTTTCAATATGAGTATTTTTTACGGTAAAGATACCGATCCTGTGAATGTCTTAAATGCTGCAAAACGTTTTCCTATGATGAGCGATTATCAGGTCATTATGGTTAAGGAAGCACAGGATTTGAAATTCGATAAGATAGCAGATGCTTTTCAGGCTTATTGTGAAAAACCTTTGCAAAGTACTGTCTTAATACTTTGCCATAAATACAGTAAATTCGATAAGCGGAAGAAAGTATACAAGACCATAGAAAAAAGTGGTCTTGTCTTTGAATCTGCTACGATTTACGAAAATAAAGTTCCTGGATGGATAGATGAATTTGTAAGGGCCAGAGGGTATCATATCAATCCGAAGGCATCACAATTACTGGCCGAATATTTGGGTAACGACCTCGGTAAAATAGCAAATGAGGTAGAGAAGCTGATGCTTAATGTTACTCAGGGCCAGGAAATAGGAACCAAAGAAATTCAGGATAATATAGGTATCAGCAAAGAGTATAATGTTTTTGAACTTCAGAATGCTTTAGGCAGAAAAGATGTGTTAAAGGCCAACCAGATTATCAACTATTTCGAAGCAAATCCAAAGTCTAATCCTTTGGTGTTGGTAATGGGGAACTTATATACCTACTTTTCAAAAATTCTTAAATATCATTATTTACAGGATAAAGGGGAGGCAGCCAAAGTTCTGGGTGTAAATCCCTACTTTGTAAAAGACTATGAACTTGCAGCCCGAAATTACTCATGGGCTAAGGTTTTTGAAATTATCAGCTTATTAAGAGAGTATGATGCGAAGTCGAAAGGGGTAGACTCTACAGGAAATACCAACGATGGCGATTTAATGAAAGAGTTGGTATGGAAGATTGTACATTAAGAATACAAGTGTTTCAATATTTCTAAAGTGTTTCATAAGAAACACTTTTTTTGTTTCTGTAATCTACTGAAATATATCTTAGTTGTTTAAAATTTGTAAACTTTTTTAATTTTCAAAATATTTAAATTATTGATTACTAGTCTTTTGTGTGGTTTTTTTTGTAGACTTTTGTAACATGAATTCTTTTTAAAGTTTTTATTTTTTTAAA
Source organism: Pseudopedobacter sp. (assembly GCF_040392825.1). Lineage (NCBI taxonomy): Bacteria > Pseudomonadati > Bacteroidota > Sphingobacteriia > Sphingobacteriales > Sphingobacteriaceae > Pseudopedobacter > Pseudopedobacter sp. The sequence goes on along the minus strand of NZ_JBEBVH010000173.1, from coordinate 83 downwards.
TTTTATTATATTTATTATCAATAAAAATATGAAAACTATGGAAATAACTGATACAAAAGGTTCTAAAGTAACCTATACTCAGG
>NZ_JBEBVH010000172.1:0-8801 GCF_040392825.1 Pseudopedobacter sp. | reverse complement strand
CATATTTATTTTATAATTTTCCTATTTTGTTTCATAAACCATTTAAGCCTTATGAAAGTGTTTTTTAACCTGGTTTTCGCTCTCCTGTTGATATTAATTTGTATTATTTTGTTTAATACATTCAGCTTTAAAAGCCGACAGATTGAAGTAGCGCCAAATGAGTTTATTGATGTCAGAAAAGGATGTATCAGTCGTCTACAGGAGTCTATTAAATTCAAAACCATTTCTTATGATGATGCCAGTAAGATAGATAGCAACCAGTTTCTAAATTTCCATGCTTACCTGGCTACAGCATTTCCTTTGGTTTTTGAAAAGACTAATGTTATTAAAATAAATAAACTCGGTCTTTTATTTCATTGGAAAGGTAAAGATTCTAAAAATCCGATTGTTCTTATGGCCCATCAGGACGTGGTTCCGGTAGAGGAATCTACTCTAAATAACTGGAAGGCTGATCCTTTTTCCGGTAAAATTATAGATGGTTATGTTTATGGCAGGGGCACTATAGATGACAAAGGTAGTTTAATGGCCATATTAGAAAGTGTGGAGATGTTGATTGCGGAAAATTTCGTACCCGAAAACGATATATATCTTGCTTTTGGACACGATGAAGAGGTAACCGGAAGAAATGGAGCCAAAGCAATTGCAGCATGGTTTAAACAAAGAAATATTATACCTAAAATGGTGCTTGACGAAGGTGGAATGATCACCAACACCAAAGTTCCCAATCTCACCAAAACAGCTGCCGTTGTAGGCATAGCAGAAAAAGGTTACCTTACGGTAAATTTAACAACCAGTATAACAGGCGGACATTCCTCTATGCCTGCCAAAAACACTGCAATTGATATTTTAGCAGAAGCCATAGTTAAAATCAAACAGAACCCATTCCCCACAGAATTAGGCGAAGTTGTAAACTCTTTTATGGACTATGTTGGTCCCGAACTACCTTTTACCAATAAAATGGCAATGGCCAACAGATGGTTGTTCAGTCCTTTAATCAAAAATATTTACAGTAATTCTCCGGCAGGTAATGCTTCTATCCGAACAACGCAGGCATTTACCATTTTTCAATCGGGAATTAAGGAGAACTTAATACCCGGTGAAGCGCATGCAAAAATAAACCTTAGAACTTTACCCAATACCAGAGAAAATGAAATCATATCACATCTAAAAAAAGCAATCGGAAATGATCTTGTAAAAATTAGTGTTGAAGGGAACAAAACGGATCCCAAACAAGTTGCTAACCTCGATGACGAAACATTTTCACACCTTCAAAAAACAATTTCTGCTTTCAAAAAGGATATTGTTGTTGCTCCATTTTTAATGATTGGTGCTACAGACAGCAGGTATTTTGGAGAAATAACACAACAGGTATTCCGTTTTGTACCGTTCACAGACCTGGAGGGCCTACACGGTGTAAATGAAAGAATAGCTATACAGGAATATAAAGAAGGGATTACTTTCTATTATTATTTTTTACGTAAGTAAGTTAAGTTTATTGGGCATTAGTGCCCCTTCCTGCTCCCTTCAATCTTTTTAACGGAGAGTTTGAGCAGTACCTCATTCAAGCGTAATTTTTAACCTCAGCTTTGCTTCTGCCTATCACTTTTGATCACCAATATCAGTTCATTAACAATACCAACCGCTATCTCAACTAATAAACTATTTCAACAAATAAACTTTTCTACTCTTCCAGCTTCTCACAAAGTACTCCAAACCTATTTAAGAAGTCTACGCCTTCATCAGATGGAAATCCTTTATAGGCTGCATAAGAATATTTATAGTATACGTGTTTTATTCCGGATGCAAATATCAATCTTGCACAGGCAATACATGGCGATAATGTAGTATATAAGGTAGCTCCCTGAATCTGTGCTCCATTTTTAACGGCATATAATATAGCGTTCTCTTCTGCATGAAGCGCTAATGAGCAACTATTTTTAGAGTCTCTCGGACAACCTTCTTCAGGCCAGTCTTCATCACAATTATGCGTACCTGCGGGTGGGCCGTTATAACCTATAGAAATAATTCTGGTGTCTTTTGTGAGCACTGCTCCTACATGATTTTTCACACAATGTGATTTCTGCGCCAAATCTGACGCCAAATTCATGAATATTTGGTTAAAGCTTAAAGACATAAGGTTAAGTCGAAGATGAAAGTTAAGAGTCTAAAGTTTTATATATAGAGCGCAAAGTAAATGGTTTTATGTGTTTTTTCAAATTAGTATGCGAAACAAGATTATGTGATTTTTTGAATAGACTAAAACAATATGCATGTTTTTTTTCTTTAAAAATTGCATATTCGCATTAAGCGTTTTTAAAAAACTATCGAATAAATGCTAGAACTCATATTTTCCGGAATTGGTTTAGGGATTGTGCTATCGTTTTTAACCGGACCAGCTTTCTTTGCCTTAATCAAGATAAGCATAGAAAAGGGCTTCCAGGCAGGTATTTTTCTTGCTCTTGGTGTTGTCTTATCAGATCTTATATATCTTATCGTTACCTTATACGGCTCTTCTTTTTTGAAATTCGAAAACGAGTACCGTATTCCTATTGGCATTATAGGAAGCCTTATTCTTTTTGGTATTGGCAGCTTTTATATTTTCAAAAAGGTCAAAATTGATTATCAGAAGATTACCTGTCCAAAACGTAAATTTGGATACTTTCTGAAAGGTTTTTTCATGTGCATCTTTAACCCTTTCATATTATTATATTGGATTAGTGTAACCAGCGGTATATATTCTCTTAATGGCGAAATTAAGTCCAATGAAATGATTCCTTTTTTTGGGGCTATCCTTTTAACTTTGTTTGGTATGGATTCGCTAAAGGCTTATTTTGCCTATAAGCTAAGGTATAGAATTACTGAAAAATCCATTCAACGTTTAAACCGGATAGCGGGCGTGATTATTATTATTTTTGCTTTCAGATTAGTTTATAATTTGATTTTTACGCATTCGCTGATATAGAAACAGACAGTATTCTAAGGAAAGTCTAAAAACAAAAAACCGATAAGTACTAAGACTTACCGGCTTCCATTTTCTGATTACGATTTCTTTGTATTATGCTGAATCTCTCTCGAAATTCTAACTTCTAACTAACTTAAACTCTTACATATATGCCCGGGCATTTTTTCCTTCTACCCAGTTCATAAACGCTCTGTTTACCACTTTGTTTCCACCCGGAGTAGGATAATCTCCAGAGAAATACCAGTCGCCTAAATGTTCTGGACAAGCTTCGTGTAAATTGTCTAAAGTTTGATAAATCACCTCTACCTTCGCCCCTATTTCTTTCGGAGTAATAATCTCTGCAATTTTACTGGATATTTCTTCATCTGTAAAAGGAGCATAAATTTCTTTTACATGGTTAATCACTTCTTCTTTTGGTACATCTGCCTGCGCTTTACATTTCGCATATACTTCTTCTATGACGTGTCCCATACCACGTTCTCTCAACATTGTAATAGCAGCCTCAAAAGCAACGAATTCGCCCATTCTGCTCATATCAATACCATAGCAATCCGGATAACGAATTTGGGGTGCAGAAGAAACAATAATGATCTTAACCGGCCCTAATCTGTCAAAAATCCTTAAAATGCTTTGCTTTAAAGTTGTTCCTCGAACAATAGAATCATCAATAGCTACCAGCGTATCAATATCTCTCCTGATTAAACCATAAGTTGTATCATAAACATGAGATACCATATCTCCTCTGTCTGCATCCTGAGTAATAAACGTACGTAACTTGGCATCTTTAATAGCCAGCTTTTCTACCCTTGGTGCCAGATTTAGAATCCTGTCTAATTCTTCTTCTGTTAAATGATCGTTATTTAGCAATGCTTCTTTCTGTCTGTTACGATTGTAAGCATGTAAACCTTCCATTAAACCATAAAAAGAAACTTCTGCCGTATTTGGAATATAAGTAAAAACCGTTTTTTCCAAATCATGATTTACATGATTTAAAATGGTTGGAGTCAAGAGTTTACCTAATTTTTTTCTCTCCTGATAAATGGATGCATCACTACCTCTGGAAAAATAAATCCTTTCAAAAGAACAGGCTTTCTTTTCCAAAGGTTGTCGGAACATCTCTTCTGTAATAGTTCCGTCCTTTTTTATAATTAGTGCATGTCCAGGCTTTATTTCTTTAACCTGACCTATTTTCACATTAAAAGCTGTTTGAATTGCAGGCCTTTCAGATGCAGCCACCAATACTTCGTCATCCTGATAATAAAATGCAGGTCTTATTCCCGCCGGATCCCTCATAACAAATGCATCGCCATGTCCAAAGATACCAGACATGGTATACCCACCATCCCACGTTTTTGCAGATCTTTTCAGAATTTTCTTAACATCTAAATTATCAGCTATTTTTTGTGAAATCTCTATATTATCGTAGCCTTCTTTCTTAAACGCATCGAAAAGCTCCTGATTTTCATTGTCTAAAAAATGTCCAATTTTCTCTAAAACCGTTACTGTATCTGCCTGTTCCTTAGGGTGCTGACCTAAATCATACAGCTGTTGCAATAGCTCGTCCACATTGGTCATATTGAAATTTCCCGCAACAACCAAATTACGGGACATCCAGTTGTTCTGGCGTAAGAACGGATGGCATGCTTCTATACTATTTTTACCGTGTGTACCATAGCGAAGATGTCCTAATAATACCTCTCCGGTAAAACTAACATTGTCCTTCAACCATTGGGCATCCTGTAAAAGTTTTGGATCTTCTTTTTCTACAGCTGCAAATTTTTTCATCACATAAGTAAAAATATCCTGCACTGCATTTTTCTCCATAGAACGGTAACGACTGATGTACCTGTTCCCTGGTTTTACATTTAACTTTATGGTAGCTATACCAGCACCGTCCTGTCCACGGTTATGCTGTTTTTCCATTAACAGATACAGCTTATTTAAGCCGTATAAAGACGTACCATATTTTTCCTGGTAATAAGATAGAGGTTTTAGCAGGCGTATGAATGCTATTCCGCATTCGTGTTTAATAGAATCGCTCATTGAAGCTCGTTAGTAAGCTCACAAAATTAGAAATTCCATTAATATTGTGAAAGGAAAAACGTCAGATTCATCACATTTATTTGTAAGCTGAATGTGACAGAGGGAGATAAGGGAGCCTCACCCTTTGAATGACTCTGCTTTTTGCACTTTTTGTAGCAATCCCTTCCGATTATGAATCGGAACAAGTCCTCCGAAAGAGAGGGAAACAAAGGATAGTGCTGTTATCTTTCAAATTGCAAAGAGCACCTACAGCATGGGACTAAATATCTTTCTTCAGCTTATCAGGATGTTGCCGGCTATCAAATATTGTAATTACCTCGATTTCATTCTCATTAGTCAAAACCCTGTAATAGAAAGTTGTTTGCCTGGTTACGACACACTTATATAATCCATTAAATTCCGAAGAAACCGGACAACTATCAGGCTGAGAGGAAATTTGACTTATTTTTTGTTTAAGCTTTTTTATAAACAAATCGCGGGCGGATAAACCCCAATTTTCTAAAATATATTCAGATAAGTTTAAAAGTTTTGACTCTGCAAGTTCGGACAAAAAAACTTTCATTAAGAAATCTTCTTTAAAAACGACTCATAGGAGACTCTTTTTCCTTCATTCAACTGCTCAAGACCTTTTTTTATTTCTTCCTGTTCAGTATAACTTAATTCGTTCCAAAAATCAGTTTTCTCTTTTTTTATGAAATCAGCAATTTTTTGAATAAACTCATTATTATCAATATCTAAAATTGCCTTTACCAATTCAATCTTTGTTGTTTGGATATCCATTTTCTTTCCTCCTTATATCAAAGATAAGAAATTAATTGACCACAAAGTAAACTGAGATTTTCTCAAAACATACAAAGTTATTGTAAACGACTTAACGTTGTGAACTTTGCGGTTTCTCTTAGCTCGCTTTGTGGTTTATAAAAATGGTACTCTTTAAATCCCTAAATACTTAGCCACCGCTTTTAAATCTTTGGTATTTATCTTTTTGGATGACATAACTTCTATGGTTGTTGCGGGAATAAGAACTATTTTGATGTCTATTTTAAATGCTTTGACTTCTGATTCTGGAATAAGACTGGAATATCCTTCAATTTTAATTTGATTTTTCAGAGTGTTTACAGGATAGAAACTGGAAAAATCAATCCCAATTAACTACAATTTTAAAAATAGCAGCTGCCCTAGAAGTGGATGTGAAAGAGTTGTTTTGAGAAAAGGCTTCAAAAGCCTCACTCTACTTTTTGTACTGGCGTGTTATTAATCCGCAGTTTGCCTGGCTCTGTTTCTGACGCTCAAGACTCCGGACAAGATGGAAAATCCTTCTCGTTTGTTTAAGGCATCTCCAAAGGAGCTTTAAAGCATCTCTAAACGAAGGATGCTTTTTAGGAAACGGGAGTATTTATTATATCCTATCAGAGTCAGAAACTCTTTTTTTATTAATTAATCCGCAGTCTGCCTGGCGCTGTTCTAACGCACAAAGGGTGGTTTTGAAAAAAGGGTTCAAAAGCCTCACCCTTTAAAAGGTTTTGCTTTTTGTATTGGTGTAGCATACCTCTCCGAAAGAGAGGGAAACAAAGTGTAGTGCTTTTAACTTGTATGATGTCATTTCGACGACACAGGAGGAGAAATCTGTTTAATAGTAATACAGACCATAAATATTTGAACTGCACTATTTAAGTCTAAGAAACTTACAGATTTCTCTCCCGATACTCGGGAGAGAAATGACAGGATGATGAAAGCAAAAACAAAAACAGCCCTCTCTTTCGTTCCGAAGGAACTCCCTTGGAGGAGAGAGACAATAGTAATTTGCCTTTTGCAATAAACACCCACAGAGTGAGGCTCTAAAAAAACTTAACAACAGAAGGAAACACTCCCAGTAAGATTATTAGAGCGGCAAAAACAGCAGGTAAAATCAGTAATGCTCTGCTATAAGCTTTTGCCGGTATTTCTTCACCTTCTCTTAAAAACAGGTTAAGCGGAATTTTGAAATAATAGAAAAGTGAAATTACGGTAGTAATAACCGCTACAATTAATAACCAGGTTCCGTATGGTGCTATCTGCGGCTGGCTGATGAGTTCTGAGAACAAAATGAATTTAGCGATAAAGCCCCCTGTCGGCGGTAGTCCAATGAATGAAACTAAGAATACAATCAGAATGGTTGCTGCCCAAATGGTTCCTTTACCTAATCCTCTAATATTCTGCAATGTAATAGCCGCATATTTTTCTTCAAAATGGTAAACCACTAAAAATGCACCTATATTAGTAATCACGTATACCAACAAATAGAAAAACAGTGAGTGGAATATATCAGTATCGGGTAAAATAAATATCATAAGCATAAATCCTGTATGTCCAATGGCAGAGTAAGACAACAAACGCTTTAAATCTGTTTGGAAAACCGCAAGGATATTGCCTACCAGTAAAGACAATAAGGCTAAAGAAAATATAATCTGAATATAAATCTCACCAACCAAGTGAAACTGATTATTTATACTATAAAACCAACCGAATACTGCTATTTTAGGTACAGTAGAAAGAAACGAAGTTACAGATGTAGGCGCTTCTTCATATACATCCGGAGCCCAGAAATGGAATGGAGCGGCAGATAACTTAAAACCAATACCTGCAATAAAAAATATAAGAATGAGATTTTTTGCCAAAGCCGGAACTTCGTTCAGACCGTTAAACACACTCCCGAAGATTAAGAGAGCCACTAAAACCGTATATAAAACTTATTCCATAAAGCATGATGGCAGATGCGGTTACACCAAACAGCATATATTTCATACCTGCTTCCATTTGGCGTCCCTGTTCTGCAGTGTATGATACCATGAGATAGGAGCTTAACGAAAGCATTTCTATGGCAATAAAGACAATTAGCAGATTACTTGCCGAAACAAGTACCAGCATAGCCAATACTGCTGCTATCAGGATGGAATAAAAATCGTTTACTCCTTTAGAGTGCGCTGTAATACGCTTATCACTATTGAAGAATATTAATGAGCATATTGCTCCTAAAAGAATTAATATCTTAAAAAGAACTCCTTTTGGAGTTAGTTGCACCATATCGGCAAAAAGAAAAACTCCATCTTCTCCGATCTGTGAGAACTGACAAACGGATAATCCAATTCCCACAACAAAAGTAATCAGTGCAGTAAAGAATACGGGTTTCTCTGGTTTTTTCACAAACAGATCCAGCAATATGGCTATTAAAAAGCCTGCCACCAGTGTAAACTCCGGAGCAAGAAAGGGTATCGAGTCAACGATATTCTGTAAGGAACCTGATATGTTATAAGCTTCAATCATTATCTAAACAGCGTTATAAATTGGTTAACAGATGTATTAATTACATCAAAAACCAACGAAGGCATAATACCAAGTACAAGAGCTAAAACTGCTAATGGCGTAAAAGTGAATATTTCTCTCACATTCAGATCAGTTAAAGCCTTAAACCATGAATCTTCTTTCAATCTTACCGTTCCGAAAAACATTCTTTGCAAAGTCCATAACAAATAGGCTGCTCCCAGCAAGATCCCAAAAGCCCCGCCAATGGCCATCCACCTTGGAATAAAACCATTTGTTCCTTCGGATTTAAACGCGCCAATAAGCGTAAAAATCTCGGAGATGAAGGCAGAAAAACCAGGCAGACCTAAAGAAGCAAAAAAGGCAATAGTTACAAAGAAAGTCAGTTTTGGCATATGCGACGCCAACCCTCTAAAATTGTAGATATACCTGTCATGTACTCTTACATAGATTACACCTACTGCAAAAAACATCATTACAGAAAGGAAACCATGAG
>NZ_JBEBVH010000171.1:0-8913 GCF_040392825.1 Pseudopedobacter sp. | reverse complement strand
CTGATGAGTCTTTTATGGAGAGTACCAAATCGTGGTTATCTGATGCTAAAATACGCTTGAGTCATGGTACGGTAGGAAACGCAAGGGTTGGTTCTTACTGGAGGCAGGAATATGGGTTCATCAGTCAGGCGAACAGACTTATCTATATAGGAGAGAAGCCTCAAAGCGGATTGAGAACATCCAGCACTTTAAAAAATGAAAACCTGACATGGGAAAGTACAGTCTCTTCAAATCTGGGCTTTGATGTAGGATTATTTAAAGATAGGGTTTCTTTCTCTTTAGATCTGTATAATAATATCACTAAAGATCTGATTCTTGGTGTAGACCTACCTTCAAGTTCGGGCTATAATACCCAATATCAAAATATAGGAAGTACACAGAATAAAGGTCTCGAATTTACGACTACAGGTTATATCATAGATAAGAAGGATTTTACCCTATCAGCGAGCTTCAATATCTCCTTCAATAAAAATAAAATTAGAGAGCTGAATGGCTCTGACCAAATGATTGTTTCTTCTGGCTGGGGATTAAATGTTGGTTCTGACGATTACAGAGCGATGGTAGGACAACCGGTTGGATTGATGTATGGCTATGTAAGCGATGGATTCTATTCTTTTGATGACTTTCATTACGATTACGACCAAAAAAAATGGATACTAAATTCTGATGTAGTTAATGCTTTAAAAGTTTTAGACAGGTCTGGAAATTATTTTGGTCCAGGGCATATGAAATTAAAGCAACTTGAAATTCGCTATGATGAAAATGGTAATAGAATCTATGACATATCTGCTGATCATGATAGAACCGTAATAGGAAGAGCACAACCTAAACATACCGGTGGTTTCTCTTTTAACAGCACTTATAAAGGATTTGATTTAACGGCCATGTTCAATTGGTCTTATGGCAATGATATTTATAATGCAGACAAAATAGATTATACTACCTATACCGGATCTAAAAGATACCAGAATGTAAGCAGTCTTATGAGTCTGGACAATAGATTTACCACTATAGATCCGGTTACAGGAAATAACATCATGTTCGGAAATAGTGCAGATCCTGCATTATTTGAGGAACTCAACCAAAATGCCAATATATGGAGTCCAATAACCAATTCATCTATATTAACCGATTGGGCTATAGAAGACGGTTCCTTTTTACGTTTAAGTAATCTTACTCTTGGATATACACTCCCTTCAAAAATTTCTAAAAGATTTCTGATACAAAGATTGCGTTGCTATGTGGCAGGTTACAATCTGCATGTATGGACCAATTACACAGGACAGGATCCGGAGGTAGATACCAGAAGGTCGACACCATTAACTCCGGGTGTTGGATATTCAGCCTATCCGAAGGCAAAGAAAATATTGTTTGGACTAAATATCACCTTTTAATCTAGATTAAAATGAAACAGATGAAAAAGATATTCATATTACTATCAGCAACGTCTTTTCTGGGACTTTCGTCATGTAAGAAATTTCTGGAAACATCGTCGCCATCGTCTTTAAGCCCCGAAACTGTTTATAGTTCAACCTCAATGGCTAAAGCAGCAGTTATGGGTTTATACGGGAAAATGACCGATACCTATATTTATGGACAAAAGCTTTCTGTTAACTGGCAGGGCGTGTCTGACATAGAGTGTAACAGGGCTTTTAGCGAAACTGCTTATAACTCAAATAATAATGACGAAGGGGCAGGAAACTTCTATGGAAGTATTTACAATACAACCACACGTTGGGCGGGACTTTACGATTTTGCCGAGATATCGACAGCAACAGTAGACGGCATTAGACAATCGCCAATTCTGGAAAGTTCTGCGGCACAGATGAAACCATTATTGGGCGAAGCCCTTACTTTAAGGGCGCTGGCTTACTTTGAATTGGTAAGGTATTGGGGAGATGTTCCGTTTAAAACGGAAGCATCAAAATCAGATTTATCCAATGTTTATATGGGAAGAACTGATAAAGACACTGTTTTCCATTATATCGTTAAAGATTTGCAGGAAGCTGTTGGATATCTTCCATGGTTAGGAGCAAATACCGAATATGGTAGTGCCGAACGTATTACAAAGGGTTTTGCCATGGGATTATTGGCAAGAGTAGCGTTGTTTGCAGGAGGCTGGTCTTTAAGGGATGCCAATATGTTTCCTAATTCTACAGCAGAGCATCATCCTACTATACCGGAACAGGAAGGATTTTTTGTAGGCAGACCACAAAACTGGAGAGCGTATTATCAGATAGCTGCTGATGCCTGTGCAGAAATGATTGGCTCGGTAGAAAATCCTCACAAATTAGATCCCAGTTATCAGAACATCTGGCAAACCGTATGTCGTCAACTTCCAAATGCTTTTAACGAGAATTTATTTGAAGTGGCGTTTGGAATGGGGAATAATGGTGATATAGGCTCATTAATGGGCTATTCGGTAGCCGGTAATACCAAATATGGTTCGCGTGGTTTTGGCGGTAGTTATGTTACTTCGACGGCTTATTATTTTTATTCTTTTGATAAAGAAGACAAGAGAAGAGATGTAACATTAACCTGGTTAAACTATACCTCAGAGAATAAAGAGGCATTAGGAACCGATCCTTTTAATGTAAACTTTGCCAAGTGGAGAATCTATTGGACTTCTGACGCCTATCTGGCATTGCACAAGACTGCAAACTCACGTATTGCAACCGGTATTAACTGGATATTGATGCGCTATTCGGATGTTTATTTAATGTATGCTGAGGCTATGAATGCACTTCAGAGTCCGGATTCGTTAAATGCCAAAGCGGGTATTTCGGGACGTCAGGCATTAGAAAAGGTTCGTGAAAGGGCCTTTGGTACCGGGTCTGCGAAAGTAGCAGGATATGATGCCGATTTCTTTAAAGCGATTGTAAACGAAAGAGCATGGGAGTTTGGCTGCGAATCTATCAGAAAGCAGGATTTAATTAGATGGGGATTGTTGTATGATAAGATAGAGGAAATGAAAAAGTCACTTTGTTTAATGTTTGACAACAAACTGCCGGTAACCATTTTTGATAAGACTTATCAACCGACGGACTTTCCGCAAACTGTTTATTATAAGTTTAAGAATACTGAGTATATAGATGAAACATCCATAAACTATTACGGAGACCTGCCTGCAGATCCGGGTGCACCGTATCAGTCAGCAAAATGGTTTCCGCAAAATGCACAAAAACCAACATCGGGAACCAATGTGAATTATAAGGTGTGGCCGGTACGAGTTTTGGTAGCTGCTACAGGTTTATACCCTTCATATGACTATTCGGGCTTTCTGGGAACTTTAACCAATGGAGCAGAGATACAAAGCGAGCTATCGCTTAAGCCAATGGGTAATAAAAGGGTTTATTACAGATATCCTTATGCTGTTTTCTACGAAGATATCTATGAATCAAAAGGACACCTGCAGAATTCTTACGGTTATTGATCTTTAATAAGTAATAATTATGAAAAAGATATTTTTAAGATTGACGCTGCTTGCTTCGGTCTCCATTATAGCAACAAGCTGTATAAAAAAAGCCAACGAATGGGATATAGATCCTTCTCATGACAGATTATTTAAGTCTCTAGTTTTTGAAGTGGTAAAAACCGAGGCTACAACGGTAGAGCTCAAGTATACTAAAGCTGTATCTGCGAATAAGTATATTTTCGAATTCAGCAAAGACAACTTAGAGTTTAACGAAATAGTAAAGACTGTTGAGATTTTAGCGGATACGCTAACACCTTTTAACGAATCTACAACCCCAACAAAGGTCGAGTACAGAACTATATTCGAAGAGCTTGACGGTACTACAGGATATTCGGTGCGTATGAAAAGTGTGGATACCCTATCTGGTACAGAATCTAAATATTCACAGGTTTATTTTGAAACTGCTGCAGAACAGTTATTTACAAGTTGGGATGTGTTTACCGATAAAATCAATATTTCCTGGACACCTACAGATAGAGTAACGCATATTACTGTTTTTGATGCTGCAACGGGCGAAGAGGTGCAGAAGAATACATTAACACCTGTAGAAATTGGTGCTGGTAATATGGAGTTGATAAACCTGAGTCCCGGAACAAACTATAAGATTATTATTTATAATAACGAAGTAGAGAGAGGAACAAAAATCCTGAAAACCTCTGGTTTGCAGGGTGGAATTATTATCAACGTTAATCCCGGAGATGATATTCCAGCACTGGTTTCAACCGCAGTTTCGCAAGGTAAGCCGAATGTAACCTTAATGTTTAAAGGTGGAGAGACTTATGATCTGGGAACTTTAATTCTTCCTGCAGGGCTGTCGAATGTAAGCTTTACAGGAGAGAATGATATAAGTGGAACGGCGGGATTACCGGCATTGCTGAATTTAAAAGAAGTCAGGTTGTCTGATGCCATTTTTGGGAAACTGATTTTCGAAAAAGTAGTACTAACAGGAGGGACAGGCGATTATCTTATAAATCTTGCTACGGATGGTGTAGAGATTGAGGAATATAATTTTAGTAACTGTTTCATTTTTAATTACAGAGGTACAGTTCGTGTCCAAAATAAAAATATTAAGCTGAAAAAGATAAGCTTTGATAATAACAGGTTCCAAAACACCGGAGATTATGGCATTGTAAATATTGGTGGATCAACACCGGTAGTAGATTCTATATCTTTTAAGAATAGTACCATGCAGAATATGGCTTCGCAGCTAATGGATGTACGATCTAAGGTGAAAGGCATAATCATTACAAATTGTACAATATATAATCAGACAAAAGCACTTACACAACTAGTACGACTAGACAAAAATAATTTACCGTCAACGTTTGAGGCTTTCAATAATATCATATCCGGAAGCAACAACGGAACTCAATTAAAGGCTTTCAGCTTAACATATGACGGCTCTTTTGCAGGAAGCTATCGGACAAATGAAATGTCTATAGGGCAGGAATTTCCAAATATAACGGTATTCCAGGGAAGTGCAGAAGATTTATTTGTAGATCCGGCTAATGGAAATTTCAGAGTCAAATCCGAATCTGGTTTTGGAGGCAGAGGTACAGCCGGAGATCCGAGATGGTTTTAATCAGTTAAGGGTGTATTAATCGCAAAGGACACGGAAATTAATGTTCGTGTCTCTTTGTGGTTAAGTTAAAAAGGGTACAATATGAACACAAGAAATAAGCAATTTGGTTTTGAATCGATAAGCTCACATAATAGATTTAGAAAATGCACCATTTCGGTAGCAACTCTTATGCTGCTATTATCGGTGGCTTGTAAAAAGGGGAATTCGGGGAGTAAGTCTGATGATGATAATATTCCAAAACCTGTAGAGGAAACCGCTCTGGCATTTCCTGGAGCAGAAGGTTTTGGTGCCGGAGTTACAGGTGGTAGAGGCGGAAGAGTTATTAAAGTAACTAATTTAAACGACTCCGGTGCGGGAAGTTTGCGAGCAGCAATAACGGCTTCAGGCAAACGTATAGTTGTATTCGATGTATCCGGAACGATAGATTTAAAATCTCAGTTGAAGATAACCAATCCGGATATTACTCTTGCAGGTCAGACTGCGCCCGGAGATGGGGTTACCTTAAAAGGATATCCGGTATCTGTAGCAACCAGCAATGTTATAATTCGCTACTTACGTTTCAGGATGGGAGATGAAAACGGAGCAGAAGCAGATGCTTTGGGAGGATTCGAGGCCAGAGACATTATTGTAGATCATTGTTCTATGAGCTGGTCTACAGATGAATGTGTCTCTTTTTATAACAATGATAATTTCACGCTGCAATGGTGTATTATCTCAGAAAGTTTAAGAAAGTCGGCACATGAAAAAGGTGCGCATGGATATGGTGGCGTTTGGGGTGGTAAATATGCTTCTTTTCATCATAACCTAATGGCGCATCACGATAGCCGTGTTCCAAGATACGGAGAAAGAGCAGGGTCTATTTATGCACTTACCGATTTGGTTGATGTAAGAAACAATGTTTTTTACAATTGGGGTGGAAATAGTTCCTACGGTGGAGAAGGAATGAATATCAATATTATCAATAACTATTATAAACCAGGTCCTGCTACCCAAAGCAAGGTAATGGATAGAATCTTTTCTATTGATAAGAATACAAAACCTGAGCAAGCTGTATATGATAAATGGGGTAAATTTTATATCAATGGAAATGTGATTGAAGGCCGGGCAAATCCAACCAATGATAACTGGACCTACGGAGTATATAATCAATTTCATAGCAATTACGGAACAGTATCAGAGGCGGATAAAATAGCGATGAGAATGACGGAGCCGCATCCAACAAATAACAATGTGAAAACTCAGACGGCAGAGCTGGCTTATCAGAAAGTATTGGATTTTGCAGGAGCCAGTTTAAAAAGAGATGCAGTAGACGAACGTATCATTAAAAATGTAAAGGAGAAATCATACACTGCCAATGGATCAAGCGGAGATCAGTACAGTCGTTTCGGAATTATAGATAAGGCTTCTGATGTAAATGGCTGGCCTTTTTTGTCAACCTTGCCAGCTCTTGCAGATTCTGATAATGACGGTATGCCTGACGAATGGGAGATAGCCAATAAACTGGATCCAAAAAAGGCTAACGCTAATGGTAGAGACTTAAGTACAGCTTATGACAACATAGAAGTGTATATCAATAGTCTTGTGAAAGATATTACAACTAATCAGCTAAAATAATTAGATAAACTAAAGAACTTGATGGGGTTGTTAAAGAAAGTGCTTCTTGCAACGGCCCCATCATAACCACTATAAACTTATATTATGAACAAATTTTTATCTATCATTTCATTGTTACTTTTGCCCTATATTGACGCCTGGGCTCAGCAACTGGCTTTTCCGGGAGCAGAAGGTTTTGGTAAATATGCGACGGGGGGACGCGGAGGGAAGGTTTATAAAGTAACAAATCTTAATGATTCCGGTCCGGGAAGTTTCCGGGAAGCTTTTAATGCTTATCCCGGAGAACCTTTAACAGTTGTTTTTGAAGTAGGTGGGACCATTGAACTATTGTCGCAGATAAAAGTCAACCGTTCTAATATTACCATTGCTGGTCAAACAGCGCCTGGCGATGGTATATGTTTAAAAGGACATTCTTTAATTTTTAATGGTGCAAGATCTGCAAGTCTGGGAGGTAACCATAATAATATTGTTATCCGGTATTTACGATCGAGACCAGGCAGTACATTGTCTACAGGTGTTTACGGTTTTGATCTTGAAAATGTAGACAATGTTATTGTAGATCATTGTTCTTTTTCCTGGGCAAACGAAGAGTGTGCCGCTATGTATGATATGAAGAATATCACAGTACAGTATTGTATTATAAGTGAAGGTTTATATAATGCAGGCCATGCAAAAGGAAATAGAGGATATGGAGGAGTTTGGGGAGGGCAATATGCTTCCTTTCATCATAATTTATTTGCACATCAGAATGCCAGGTCTACGCGTTTCAACGGAGCCAGAGCACATGACGTTGAGGCTTTAATAGATTACAGAAATAATGTGGTTTATAATGCCGGATCGAGAAATGCTGCTGCGGGAGGAGCGGTTAACATAGAGAACGCATTTTCCAGAATAAATCTGGTGAATAATTATTACAAACCAGGTCCGGCTACACCATCAGACTATCTTTTTATAGAAGCCGATTATGAATCTGCTGAGGCTAAAGGTATAGGTGAATTTCATGTAAGCGGAAATGTCATGTATGGAAATGCAGCTAAGACCAATGATAATTGGTCTGCTGTAAGTTTTACTAAAATTCCTTCGGAATCTTTAAGTATAGCCAAGGTATTAAGTCCGTTTGCTATTAGTGTTCCTATACCAGTGCAAAGTGCAGAAGAAGCTTACGCTGATGTATTGAAGAATGCGGGCGCAATTCTCCCGGTTCGTGATGCAGTAGATAAAAGAATTGTGAGTGAGACTGCTACAGGGACAGCCAGTGTTTTGGGAGCCACATCTGGAAAATGGGGAATTATAGACTCTCCCGCGGCGGTTGGAGGATGGCCTGTTTATAATACTGCAGCTGCTCCTGCAGATTCTGATGGAGACGGTATTCCCGATGTATGGGAAGACGCTAATGCATCGAATAAACATGATGCAGCTGATGGAAATTTGGTAAACGGACAAGGTTATACCATGTTAGAAGTTTATCTGAATAGCATAACTGCAGCACAGGCCACGGCATTTGAGCTGTTAGGTTTTGCAGCAACATTAAAAGAAGCAGCGACTAAATCGGTGGATTTAGCCTGGACAATCAGCAATGACCTGGCTGTACAAACTATAGAAGTAGAAAGGAGTGCAGATGGTATGGCTTTTACAAGTTTAACAAGCGTAGCCAGCAAGCAAAACAGTGCTTTAAGCGAATATACATTTACCGATAATAATGTTTTAAATGACGTCTCTTATTATCGTTTAAAGATGACAGATGCTGGTAATCAGATTACTTATAGTGAGGTTAAGCAAATTAACAATCCGGTAGCACAGGCTTACTGGACAGAACCTTTTACAACCACTACGGTAACTACTATCAGTAAACCGGCTACAATTGAAACATCAATACAAACTAATGGAGAGTGGATTTTATATGGAGCTCAGAGAGAAACAAGAACTGTTAGCGATTCGAATTCAGCCAATCAATGGACAGACGGGAATACAAATCCGAGTCTGAAAATATTAAACGGAAACGCCTCTACCGTAAGTGATTACAGTTTAACTGAACCGCCTTATGTCATAACTCCGCTATTTTCTCAGGGAATATCAAAAATTACATTTAATGAGATAATGAGAAACGATATGAGTGCAGGAAGTATTATTATATATACCTCAAAAGACGGTGGGCAAACCTGGAGTTCTACAGGAATCAGTACAGCTACAAAAACAAGTAAGTTTGATTTAATCACTGTTAAAATAGAAGATCACAATATTA
>NZ_JBEBVH010000170.1:0-8929 GCF_040392825.1 Pseudopedobacter sp. | reverse complement strand
AGTGTCTTTTAAATAAGATGTTTTATAAGCACAAGCGGATGCTTGCGCTATTTATGCTATTTGTAAGTTGTCTCCAAAGTAATAAGATGTGTATTTCCAGTGATCAATTTCTGAAAGTATTTGCGTTCTGGTGCAAGCGTCCGCTTGTATCTTTAAGTTTTGTATTTATAAAAGTAGTGTCTTTTAAATAAGATGTTTTATAAGCACAAGCGGATGCTTGCGCTATTTATAATGCAAGCGTCCGCTTATACCTGTAACCAGTAATCTCCTTATGGACACATTATAAAACTCAGATTAAAAATTAAATTGAGCTTGAATTCTCACTAGATTGCCTTTTTGACGATTATCTCTTAATACAAAATCTTCATAAGTACGGTCAGAAATGGTGTAAGCTACAACCAATTCCAGAAATTTATTTGGCTGCCATTCTATTCCGGCTTCAAACTCTTTAACAAGATAGCTCCTGGCATCTTTTTCGAATTTTTTACCGCCATCGTAATAATTATATTTAAGATATGGATAGATTAAATCATCTTTATTAATAGTGGCTTTGGCATTTAAAGTAATATAGCCACCTCTTAAGTTTCTTACCTCAATAGAATCTGTTTGTTTATTGTATTGCGGGCCTCTGCCAATATTATATTCGGCCTGAATACCAATTGGCTGCGGATAAATCACCAAAGTAGCACCAATTCTTTCATCTTTATAAGTTTTATCCAGATTAGTCTTTACCCCGTTACTTAGTAAATCTGATGGCATAGTAAAATCGCCTGTATAGGCTTGTATTCCCGGTTCTATAAACTGCTTGCCAAATAACAAGGGATAAGAAAAACGGCCGACAATATGTTGTTTCTTATTTAAATCTGCTTTATTGGCTCCTTGTCCATTAAAAAAGCCTAAACCGGCCATGCCAAAATTTCCAGATCCTTTCAGCTTCAAAGTATTAATGGTTTCGAAGCGTTCCTGAACGATTTTCGGAGTCCAGTAAAAGAAAACGCCGAGATCCCTTTCATTCACAAAAGCACTGTTAGTTCCATCAGATCTATCGATAGTTAATCTGTTCTGGCTGGACTGAGCGTTTTCAAAACCATAAGGTACCTTACTTTGTCCAACTCTAACTCTAAAGACATTCTCTCGGTCAATTCCTAAATCAACAAAGGCATCTCTTAGCTGAAGATAATTTAATGTAGATCCCGAAGAACTGGCAAAATCTGGTTGCACATAAAAATATAGACGCTCATTAACCCACCCGTAAAATACCAGTCTCATTCGCCTGATAAACAAGCCGCCATCTCCCCATGATTTATCGCACTGGTCACATCCCAGTTTGTCGTTTGTTTCGAGTAACCTATTGTAACGCACCTGTCCATAGCCTCTAAGAGAAATAACTTCAAACCACTTCCGATTTTCAGCGTTTTTGGATGTTTTAACAGTGTCCTGTGTTTGGCCAATAGCCAATTCCGAGAAAAGAAGAGTAGCAATTGTTAAGAAAATGATAACAAAACCTTTGTTCATATTAAGCAAATATTTAATCAATGTTAAATCGTTGCAAAACTATGAATCTCAAATCTTCTAATGTTAAATTAGTGTTAATAGTGTGTTAATTGTTGGCTTAAAGCCATTTCTTCTTTTTAAAGTAAATAATGGTGCCGAAAGACGAAATCAACATTAAAAAAATGGCGATGATATAGCCATAACTCCAGTTTAACTCGGGCATATTCGTAAAGTTCATTCCGTAAATGCTTGCGATTAATGTAGGAGGCATGAAGGCAACAGTAGCAACGGTGAATATTTTGATAATACGGTTCTGCTCAATATTGATCAAACCCATAAAGGTGTCTTGAAGGAATTCCAGACGTTCGAACGCGAATTTATTGTGTTCCAATAAAGAGCTGATGTCTTTAATCATGATTCTTAATAAATCCATCTTATCTTTTGGGAACGAAGTTGATTTTAACAATGCAGACAACATCCTTTGCTTGTCTATGATATTCTCGCGAAGTAACATGTTATCGTTTTGAAGAGAAGAAATCTTCAATAAGTCTTCCTCGTCAACTTTTTCGTTAGTGGCCTTTAAGGTTTTGTTAAGTTCGGATATTTCCTTAGCTATGTTCTCAATCAGATCCGCATCCTGGTCTATACAAGTTTCTAACAGTGTAGAAAGAATCTGATAACCGTTGACATAAAGTGTAGGGTTTGATTTTATTTTTTTTACCGATTCGCTAAAGGTCTTAATATCATCATCCCTGTAGGTAAACAATATTCCTTTTTCAAGAATAATAGATACGGGTGAATACTCGAAGCCATGTTCCCTGACAGATAAAAAACTCGAATTAATGATAATTTCATTATCCAACTCGCTAAATCTTGACGAACTTTCGATCTCTTGTGATTCTTCTTCCGATGAGTATTTAATGTCGAAATAAGTCTCTATTGTAACTTTTTCTTCTATTGTAGGATTCTGTAAATCTACCCAGATCAGACTTTCAATAGGGATTTCCCTTAAAAGTTCTATTTCTGTTTCCTTGGCAAGTCGCGTATTTTTTTTATAGTAGATTCTTAGCATAAGTGCAAGATAGGGATTGAAATATCATTTCTTATCTTTGCAAAAATAAATTTTAAATTTTAAGGTGGAAAAATCTTTGGCGTTCGGTGAAAAAAATTACAATTATTATGGAGCTTATCTGAAGGATAAATTCGATGGTAAGAAGGTTTATAAGGTGATTGTGGATGGCGGATTTACCTGTCCGAACAGAGATGGTTCTAAAGGTTATGGAGGCTGTACCTACTGTAATGTAGACTCTTTTACGCCAACATCGCGTACGATGGATTCTATGAAAGAACAGATAGAATTCGGCATGGAGCGAGCCATGAAGAATTATAAAGCAGAGAAATTTATTATTTATTTCCAGCCCAACACAAATACTTATGCCCCTGCACATTATTTAAAAACGCTGTATGATGAGGCATTGAGTGTTAATACGACAGATGTTGTAGGTTTATCTGTTGGAACCCGGCCAGATTGTCTGGATTTTGAGAAAATTGCTTTGCTGGAAAGCTATACCGACAGATTGGTTGTCGATTTGGAAATGGGTATGGAATCCATCTATAATGAAACTTTATCTCAGATAAACAGAGGATGTTCGCATGACGAGTTTGTGGATACAATGGGATTGCTGGAGAATTCGAAACTGGATATTTGTGTACATACCATATTTGGCCTTCCTGGAGAAACCAGAGAGATGATGTTGAAATATGCTGATGAAATTAACAGGTTCAAACAAATTAAGTTTGTGAAATTTCATCACCTGCATATTGTGGAAGGATCCATTATGGGCGCGAAGTATAAAAAGAATCCATTTAAGTTATTCTCTTTGGAAGAGTATACCGATTTTATATGTGAACTTTTACCGCTAGTTAGAGAAGATATCGTTATTCAGCGATTATTCGGGTTGTCTGATCTGGAGATGCTTATTGCGCCAAGTTGGGGACTTAAAAAATCGCAAATTCAGAATTATATGGATTCTCAGATAGAAAAGAGGGGAATAGTACAGGGTTCTAAGTATAAGGCATTTCAGGAGATATAATTTGATATATACCATATTATTTTAACAGCTATAATTTCTCCGTCATCCAGAACTCTATTCAGGATCTGCAGGCCTGGAGTTGTGCTTAATGCTTTTCGTTTCTTATAGACAAAGCGCCTACATTCACCTCAAAAGAGGGCGTTTACGTTCGAGAGAAAGACAGGTTCAGCATAAAAACTTAAGCCTCGGGCATTCAGTCTTACTGGACAAGTTTATTGGCACAGGTTGAACTGGCAAATGCCTCTGGTTTGGCCTTAAATACAAAACCCATACTTAAAATATATCCCATGGCCTCGTGTAAAGCAGCATTTGATTTAAATTGAGGACTGGTATTAATGTCGGCATGCACTTCCAATTCTACATCGTAAGCATCTAACAAATCGCATAAAGCGTATGCTGTTTCTATTGATTTTTGCACTTCGGCAAGCATGCGTTCTTTAATCCCCATTTTCATGTTGTAACGGTCCTGATTGATGTACATGAAACCGCCTTTATGTTCGCGTAAAAAAACAATTGCGGTAGCAAAGTGAATGGATGCACCTTTCACCTGTGAATCTGTTCCTATGCAAACTTTTAATTTATTTCCATTATCATATTCTCTTTTTATTGTGGCTTCTACTTCATTAATGATGGGTAAACTTACTTTTTCGCCACTGAATTTTCTCCAACTCATAATATTGATGTTTAAAGCTTCTTAAATTTAATGATTTGTAAATCAATGTATTGTTGGTTTCTTGTTATTTATTTGTTAACATGTCTTGTTTTATTAACATATAGATTATCAGGTAGTTTGATTGTTTTTATTAAAAATATCGGAAGGTTATTAAAAATGTCAGAAAACTCATTAATTTCATATACTAAATTTAACCTGGACAGCTATTGATATTGTACTTTTACAAGACCTTAGGCGTAAACCGAGTTTTTGCGCTACTTGTGTTTCTAGTTTTTTTGAGTTTTAGTGGCCTAGCTCAGAATATTTCCAATGAAGGGACAGATTTTTGGGTATGTTTTCCTTCGCATGTTCCGTCACTGGATAATAAGAACGTGCCGAGGATGGCTACTATGTCGGTATTTATTACGGCAAAGAGTAACTCGTCCGGAGTGGTCAGTTGTGGAACTTTTACGGAAAGATTTAGTGTTTCCGCCGATACGGTCATTGAAGTCACAATTCCCCGAGATCAGGCCTATCTGGAGAATGAGATCCCATATGAGCCAAATAAAGGAATTAATATAAAAGTAGATGCCGGACAGCCTAAGGTGGTAGCTTATGCCCATATATTTGCCGGAGCTCGTTCTACTGCTACTCTGGTTTTACCTACAGAAGCGCTGGGACAGAAATATTATGCCATCTCCTATACCCAAAACCTGGTTACACAGAAAATAGGAGACAAGGATATTATGAATGTTTATTCACAGTTTAATATTGTTGCTATTGAAGATGATACCAGAGTTTTAATAACCCCGGTTCATAGTAACAGCAAGCAAGCCACAAAAGTAATTTTACTTCAGAAGAAAGGGGATGTTTATTCCTACCAAAACAGTTCAGATATTACGGGTTCCGTTATTGAGGTAGATCCCAGTAATCCATGTAAAAAAATAGCTGTATTTTCGGGGAGTTCGGCTTTAGCTATTATGCCCGACGCATGTAAGCAGGGTGGTAGTGTAGATCCACTTTTTCAACAGTTGTATCCTATAGAAAGCTGGGGGAAAACTTTTGCGCTTATCCCTTTTTATAATAGATTAACAGGCAGTATTTATCGTTTTTTAGCCAGTGAAGATAATACAACAATAAATTATAATGGAAGTACAATTCAATTGGCAAAGGCGGGAGATTATTATACTACATCGGCAAGTTATTCTGTTGGTTTACTGAAAAGTAATAACCCCATTATGGTTGCGCAGTATGCGTTAACCCAGTATTGTGCAGATCCAAGAAACCAGATAGATCCTAAAAATACAAATGTTATTCCCAGTGATCCGGATATGGTTATCCTGAATCCGCTGGAGTATAGCATCGACAAGATTACTTTATACTCTTCCACAAAGCAACTTATAGCAGAACAATACATTAACGTTACTATTCCGAGTGTTAAAGTAAGTTCATTTAGAATGAATAATACAGAGATGTCGGGTCATTTTAAAGCAATTCCTGATAATACAGCATATTCTTATGCACAAATAGCACTGCATACCATAGGGGGAACAAATTTTAGCCTTTCTGCCGATACAGGTTTTAATGCTATTGCCTATGGATTTGGAAATGTAGAGTCTTATGCTTATTCTGCAGGCACCAGTCTTGCCTCAACAAAAGTGGTTAATGCGCTTAAACAGGGTACCAATACAGTTGCCAGAGAAGGTTGTATCTATGACGGCTTTGATTTTAAGCTTGTACTCCCTTACGAAGCACAGAAAATTACCTGGTTGCTGGAGAGTACAGATACCGAAATTGTAGATGAGAACCCTGTAGCCAAGCAAATCGTTCTGGCAGGAAAAACATTATACGAATACAGATTAGTAGCAAATAAAGTATTTACAAGTACAGGCGTAAAGCGTATACAAATTAAGGTTTTGCCTAAATCGTCTGCCAATGTGTGTATAGTTGCAGAGGAAGATTATATAGACTTTGACTTTGAAATTGTTGATCTTCCGGTAGCAGATTTTAGCACTCAGGATATAGCCTGTGTCGGAGAAGAAGTGTCTTTCCAATATATAGAAAAAGAAACTGATAGAAAAGTAGTATCCTGGATCTGGGATTTTGGAGATGGTGAGACCTCTTCGGCTGTAAGTCCTAAACATATTTTTAAACAGGCAGGAGAATATAATGTAAGTTTATTACTTAGCAACGGAGTAGGTTGCCAGTCGGAAATAAAAACCACAAAAATTACTGTTAAAGATCAAAAAGAACCCGTGTGGAACACTTTTTCTACTTTATGTACAAATGTTGCTGTACAATTTGAAGATCAGACAATTTACCAATCGGGTGATAAGGTTTCCTGGATCTGGGATTTTGGAGATCAGAACATCAGTAACTTGCAAAATCCAACGTATCAATTTGAAAAAGCAGGCCAATATAAGGTTACGCTCACATTGACTAATGAATATGGCTGTGTAAACTCATTGAGCAAAACGCTGGAAATCTTTGATCCGGCGAATATTGATTTTGAAAATGAAAAATCCTGTATCAATGATATCGTCATTTTTACTGCAAAAGCTTTAGATGGTGAGGTAATGTCCTGGGAGTGGGATTTTGGAGATCAGAGTAACGATATCACGCAAAAGTTTAAGTCGGTTGCACAACATCAATATAATCAACCAGGTTCATACGTAGTGACATTAAAGGCTATCTCGAAAAGTGGATGTTTAAGCGTATTGCAGAAAAATATTGTCATTAGTGGTGAAAATCCGAAACCTTCTTTTAATGTAGTGGAGCCGGCGATCTGTAGTGGGAATAAACTGCAAGTCATTAACAAATCGACCAATAATCAGGGGGAAATTACCAAACTGGAGTGGTTTTTTGACTTTGGAGGTAATCCAGCTTTAACCTTAGTTGACAATAACCCATCTGAAGGTAAGGCATATGAGTTTAGGTATCCAACGCTTCCTCAGGATAAAACATATAAGATAGTGCTTAGAGCCTATTCGGGACTTAGCTGTTATAAGGAAAGTACTCCGGTTAGTATACAGGTTTATGGGAAGCCTATTTTATCCTTTAATCTGGAACAGCAAGTGTGTATCAATTCAGAGCCTTTCAAGCTTGACGTAGAAAATCAATCTGTTACTGTTTCGGGACAAAGTAAACTGGCGGGAGATGGTATTTCAGGGGATATTTTTAATCCTGCTTTAGCGGGGATGGGAAAGCATGAGCTTACTTATACTTTTTTAAGTGTAAATGGATGTACAGATACGTTAAAGCGCTATATAGAAGTGTTGGGGAAACCAGAGCTGATAGAACAAAAGGAATTTAATGTTCTTTTAGGAGGTGAAAAGCAGCTGGACCTGGAACTGTCAGCAACCGGCTCGGTATCTTATCAATGGTTTCCTTCTACAGGTTTAAGCGCAGATAATGTATTGAATCCGATTGCCAGGCCAACAGAAACTACTCGCTATATACTCACATTGTCTAATCAGGCCGGCTGTATCAATAGTTATGAAATTACTGTAAATGTGCATATCGATCCTTATATTCCAAATGCCTTTAGACCCAATGGCGATGGTATAAATGATACCTGGGGTATAAATTATCTGGAAACTTTTATAGATGCAGATGTCAGGATATTTAACAGATATGGGCAGGAAGTCTTTTACTCGAAACGTTATACCAATGCATGGGATGGAAAATTAAACGGACAGGATGTTCCGATGGGTGTTTATTACTATATTATTGAACCCAATAACGGCAGGCAAAAATATAGTGGATCTTTAACTTTATTGAGATGAGACTGTTTGCTTTTACCCTGATCTTGATTCTATCTGTGGTATGCAAAGCGCAGCAGAAACCACAATATACACAGTATATGCAGAATATGCAGGTTATCAATCCTGCGTTAAGTGGTATTTACCACGGTATTTATGTAAAGGCAGCAACCAGAAATCAGTGGTCTGGTTTAGAAAGTGCTCCAAAAACCAATTATATTACTGTCTCTGCTCCATTAAATATTGACAAAGATATGCTTACTGCAGGGTCTGCGGATTTTGGAATTGAAGATGTTGGTACAAGGGAAGAAAGAGATGCTTATTACTCGTCTGAAAACCATCATGGTATTGGATTAATGGTTCTTGATGACAGGACGGGGAGTTTGTCCAGAGCTTCTGCTAACTTAACTTACGCCTATCATATCGCTCTGGGCGATCTAGCCAATTTATCTGTTGGAGTAGGAGCAGGTATGGGTCGGATTTCTTTAAATACGCATGAATTAAGGTTTGAAAATGAGCTAGAACCTCTCGTTATGCAAGGGAATGCAACAAGATGGTCGCCTGATGTGAATGCAGGCATTTATTTATATGGCGCGAGCTTTTTTGCAGGTGCTTCTGTTCAACAGGTACTCAAACAGCCGGTTTCTTTTGCGCAGGATTATCAAAGTGATGAAGTTCCTCATTATTTCTTTACTGCTGGTTATCGTTTTTGGGCAGGTCAGGATTTTTCTTTTATGCCTTCTGTTATGCTTAAACGTATCAAGCCGCTACCTTCGTCTATAGACCTGAATCTAAAAATTGCTTTTAGAAATAATGTCTGGTTAGGAGGTTCCTATAGAAAAAATGATTCTTTTTCTGCCATTTTTGGTTTTACGGTTAGCAAGATATTTGACGTTGGTTATGCCTATGATTTTACCCAATCGGAATTG
>NZ_JBEBVH010000169.1:0-8943 GCF_040392825.1 Pseudopedobacter sp. | reverse complement strand
TAGTTAGTTAGTTAGTTAGTTAGTTAGTTAGTTAGTTAGTTAGTTAGTTAGTTTTTGCTCTCAATATTATATAAGTATTATTTTCGCTGTTTTTAATAATAAATGTTTACGAAAGAAGAAGCGTCAGCAATAAAAAAAGAGTTCTGGCATAAATTAGCACAGCAATTAGAAAATAGAAGATCTGCATCTGGTAAGCGAATAAATTGGGTTAATTATAAAACAGGTGTCAGAGATATTTATTTCAGAATGGAGGCCGATAAGAGAACGGCTTCCATAAGTATTGATCTGGGACATGAAGATATAGGAATACAGGAACTTTTTTATGAACAGTTTCTGGAATTTAAAACTTATTTACATAATATACTGGGAGAAGAATGGGATTGGGAGCTTCATGGGACAGATACAATAGGAAGAACAGTTTCTAGAATTTCCAAGACCCTCAATGAAGTTAATGTATTCAATAAAAGAGATTGGGATAAGCTTATTTCATTTCTGAAGCCACGAATCATTCTTTTGGACGAATTCTGGTTTGATGCCAAAGATAATTTTGAAGCTTTGAAATAAGCCACCAAAATATTTAGCAAGGCATGCTTTTGGTTCAACAAGTGATGTAACCAAACAGGCCAACAATGTATGAGAAGTTAATCTCTCTTTTATTTCTCGCTTATTTATCCTTAAACCATGCTTTTGCTTATAAACCAAAAATGGTCTATGTTGAAGGCGGCATTTTTGTTATGGGGAATCCAGGGAAGGAAATTTCTCAAACTGTAGAGGTAAATAATTATGCTATATCTGTTTTTGAGATTACAGTTGCCGAATATCAATTATTTGCTGAAGAAAAAGGCCAGCCAATGCCTCCGCCACCTCCATGGGGCTGGAAGATGAACCATCCTATTGTAAATATCACTTATCATGAAGCTGTAGCTTATTGTGATTGGCTAAGTGAGAAAAATAATTCAACATTTAGATTGCCAACTGAAGCAGAATGGGAATATGCTGCAAGAGGAGGAAAGCGAAGCCGAAATTATAAATTTAGTGGTTCTAGTAATCCGAGCAGAGTAGCCTGGTTTCGTATAAACAGTGGAAATAAAACCTATGCCGTTGGTAAGAAAAAAGCGAATGAATTAGGATTGTACGATATGAGTGGAAATGCCTGGGAATGGTGTCTAGATTGGTTTGGACCATATTCTATGATACAATTGATTGAGAATCCGGTAGGACCAGCTGAGGGTTTGGGCAGAGTCGTAAGAGGTGGAGCAGCAGATAGGCTCTCACCTTATTGTAGGGTAACCAGGCGTTTGGCAAGTTATGCCGATTGCAGAAGTTCTTTTAATGGATTTAGAGTGGTCGAAGTTGTAAATTAAGTGTTATTTAATAGCAGGGGCTTTCGCTCAAATTTATATTTTTGTTTCTCGCTTTAAGAACTAAGAAAGGCGGCTAAAATAAAAATATGGGATCAAGAAAAAACTTTACTACAGGTTCTCCATGGGAGGATATTATAGGTTATTGTAGAGCTGTAAGAATAGGCAATACTATAGAAATCGCTGGTACAACAGCAGCAAAAGATGCCGAAGGGAAAGCTATCGAAGGTTTATATAACCAGACCAGAGCCATTTTGGAAAAGCTTTCGGGTGTGTTGCAAGATGCGGGAGCTTCTGTAAATGATGTGGTTAGAACAAGGATGTTCCTGACAGATATCAGCCAATGGGAAGAAGCCGCTAAAGCTCATGGCGAAATTTTCAAGGATATAAAACCTGTAACAACTATAGTTGAAGTTTCAAAACTGATAGATCCCGAGATCTTGATAGAAATTGAAGTAACCGCTATCCAGGATTAAGCCACTCAAAATATTTGAAATAGAAATTTTTACATTGAGCGGAGTGAAATATGCCTTCACCGCGATGTGAGATATTTAGCTCCGCTGTTTTGGTAAATCAAGCGTTTACGGATTAAGGATTTCTGATAGTGAGAATGTGCTTAGCTTAACTCGCTATACTATGGAATACATAAACTTTTTAAAATAAATTGATTGGAATTTTACAGTCTTATATGAAACACTTTTTACTTGTTATTTCTCTTTTTTATATCACAGAAGCGTATTCTCAAAATTTGGTCTTTAATGAAATTGGTTTCAGTCTAAAAGCAGAAGATAAGGAAATGATTGAGAAATTGGCAAAATATGAAGTCAAGATATTTAATGGCCTGTTTATAAATAGTTTGAATGACAGCCTCAGAATTAATGTGAACCTGTATGGTAAAAATAAAGATTTTAGGGCGGTATTAGCGGAAGGAAAGATGAAAGGGTTTACAGAATCTGGTTTTTACAGCTCGTTTACTAAGCAGTTGCATGTTTTGTATTTAGAAAAGAGAGATATTGAAACCATACTGCATGAGATTAGCCATGCGCTAATGCACCATAACTTACAAAGATGTCCGAGGTGGTTTAACGAAGGTTTAGCAGAATTTCTGGAATCTATAGAGATAGGAGATAACTTGAATCCACAGGTGTACATGCAACATCATCATATTAAATATGTGAGAGAGGCGAACCAAAACCAAGAGCTTGATATTTATAGCCTTTTAATGTCAGGGAATGAACCGTGGACACATAAAAATAATTTAAACTACCTATATGCAACTTCTTATGGTGTTATTTATTACATTATCAAAAAAGATCCGCATTTAATAGGAAAAATGGCCATGATGATGAAGCAGGGAAAATCTATACAATATATATTTGAAGTTTTGTTTGGCGGTATAGACAAATTTGCATCGGGTTTTAAGTTCTATTACAGGTAAGCCACAGATAATGCTGATCGTAGGTCATACATCTGTATGGAGGAGATTTCTTACTTTTCGTTAGGATATTCGAAAATACCCTTACATCTTTAAAGAAGAAATCCCCATCTTAAAAGGTATAAAACTTATCGAATTATTAAACAGAAATCTCTGGTCCAAAAATCATTATCTGTTTTGATTTCTAAGCACTTTAATCTGATCATGTGAGAGTTTAAGCGAATGTTTTTGCTCGGTAAGTATTTCCCGGATATATTCTGGTATATTCTCATCTTCCAGAGCGGTTTCATAGGCTCTTTGAGCAACATCTTCACCATATTCACAACTTTCTAAAATTGCTTTTCGGTCTGAACCTGTAAATGCACTTTTTATTTCCATCCAGCTTCGATATATTTTTCCTGCTGTAGAAGTTCCCAACTGGGCATTTTCGCCTTTTACTTCCAGTTCTTCCATGAGTTGGTTACGGAAGTTATGACTTTCTTTAATCATATCTGCGAAGATGGCTTTTAAGTCGGTATTACCTTCATCAGAAAGCTCATGAATAGCTTTCTCATAACCCTTAATACGGTCATTATTAATTTTTACCAGGTCGGTCAAGACCATAGTAGCTTCCTCTGAAATTGTTTTCATAGTAATTTGTTTTTGATAGATGAAACGTCTTACGTTTAATACAATTACTGTTCCAAGAAACAATGTTTAATAGATGGAGAATAGAGAAAATTTTAATGGATACTTTCGTTATATCCGTTCACAAGTTATTACGGTGGGTATGCCTTTATAATTGATGGTGAAATATAAGTAAGTATCCCCGCCATCAGCAATTTTTAGTTTTTTCTTCAGATCGTCCGGCTTTAGCATAAAATTTCTGACAATGATATTTGCTTTTTTAAAATTGTTTGTGGATTGAAAAGATTTAAAGCTTTGATGTGACTTTACCCTCAGGGTTCGTCCAGGGAAATCAGTTAGCAGTTTATCCGAAGTGTATAAGTGCGAGTGTTGATTTAGCTTGGTTATTTCAAAATATAGAGATAAGCTTTTAAAAAGTCCGGCTTTTAGTAAAGAGGCATCTGGTTCGTACAAATAATCTTGGATATCTCCGTGTTCAACAACCAGGTCTTTCTCTCTGCCATAATCGAATGTATAAACAGAGAATTCGGTTTGTTTGGAAGTTAGTACCGCACAATTTAACTGAACGGGTTTAGTTGACCCGTTATTCTCCATAACAAATAAAAGCTCTTTGCATTCATTATTTAAACTAACTATATGGACTTCTGTAACTGAATTTAAATGTTTTAGGGCGGAATCTACATCCAGCATTGGTGCCACCTTGATTATTACTTTTTTAGCCTTTTTCAGATAAAGGTGCTGATGTTTGACTACATTAGGTTCACAATCTTCCAATAAGAACACTCTTCCATTTTCGGATCTTCGGGAAGGATCTGCATAGATCACATCTACACTATCAATCTCTTTTAATTTTTCTAAACTATCACCAACATAAAGTTCAATATTATCCAGATTGAAAACTTTTGTGTTATGTTTTACAATAGCAGACAGGTGTGAATTTATTTCGCAATGGATCACTTTAGAAGCCACTTTTGCAAAATAAAAGTCGTCTACTCCGAAACCACCTGTTAAATCTATAACAGATGAATTCGGTGCTATAAGTGTACTTTTATAATAAGCTGTACTTTCTGATGAAGTTTGTTCTAAATTTAATTTAGGTGGATAAACAATATTTTGTGTTTTATACCAAAGCCGTAATTTTTTTTGTATAGCTCTCTTGGATTGAATCTGTTCGGCAAGTTCCTGGCTTTTAACCGTTTTAAATGGCGATTTTTTCAGGACAATTTTCCTGATATCGTCATTTAGATGAGTGTTGATATAATCTTGAACATCTTTATCGAAAAGTGCTTCGTTAACCATCTTTTCCTAACTGTTTTTTACGATAAATTGTGCGTTGCTACGGCTTTTTTGCTCTAAAATGACATTTGAGGAATCGACATACTTTAAAATCGTTTCATCATCAAAGTTTCTTATGGTGAACAGCTCTAAATCCAGATTATATCTGAAAGAAAAATCTGCCTGAATTATTGACTTCAATTTTTCAAATTTTTGTAAATCCTGATCTATACAAACCGAAAAAGTGAGCGCCGATATTTGCATCATGTTAATGTGGATCTGAGTTTCCGAAAAGGCATTAAAAATATAACTCAAATGCTTTTCGCTTATAAATGCATAATCTTTACTGCTGATACTCAATAGCTGTTGGTTACTTTTGACTATGATAGAAGGAGTGTGAGTAACCGAATCGGTTTCCTTTATAACCGTTCCTGTGTCCTCTGGTTGAAGAAAAGGTTTTACATAAAGCGGTATGTTCTTGTTTTGTAGTGGCTTAATGGTTTTTGGATGAATAATACTCGCACCATAATAAGTCATTTCTATAGCATTTGCATAAGAAAGTTCTTCGAATTTTATGGCTTCGGGAAAGCGTTTGGGATCTGCGTTTAATATTCCAGGAACGTCCTTCCAAACCACCAATTTCTCTGCATTTAAACAACTGGCAAAAATTGCTGCACTGTAATCAGAACCTTCTCTGCCTAATGTAGTGGTGAAATTTTCTGAGGTATTACCTATAAATCCTTGGGTAACTATGATTTGATTTTTCAGAATAGATGGTAATTGATTCTCAATTAATTCTGTAGTTTTACTCCAGTTAACATGGGCTTCTCTATAGGTGTTATCTGTTTGAATAAAAGACCTTGCGTCGACCCACCGGTTATTAATGTCTATAAAATTGAAATAATGACTTACTATTTTAGAAGATAACAGCTCCCCAATCGATACGATTTGGTCGTAAATGAAATTGTAGGAATCTTGAGGTTCATCTTCAATTGTCCATTCTATCTCTACAAAAGTATTGTTGATATCGTCGTATACTTTAGTATATTTCTTTTCGAATAATTCGTCAATAATATCAAAATGGTATTTCTTAATATTCTTTAGATTTTCGAACACGCTCTCATTTCCGCGGTAATAGTTGTTAGTTAACTCTTCTAAGGCATTTGTTGTTTTTCCTATTGCAGAAACAACAATGAGCAAATTATCTGAAGCCGAATTTTTTACAATTTCGGCCATGTTTTTTATGTTTTTTGCGTCTTTTACGGAAGCACCACCAAATTTAAAAACCTGCATTTATTCTATTTCACGTAAGTTGCTAAAATACTCCTGGGATTAATAATATCTTTAATTTTTGCGTAGGGAATTAATAAATCTGTAGTTCCAAATGCGTAAGCTTTAATTTCGTAGGGATTATACGTAAATAATAAGCCTTTGTCTGTTATCAGGAAGTTATTATTCAAAACAAACTTGCCGTTTTCAAAGAAATAGTTTTCTTCCAAAGATTGGTCGGGGCTTAATTTTTCATCTTCTCTAAAGATTTCTTCCCCAACAGTAACCAGCTTTTGATATTGGTTTGGAAGCAATAAATCTTCTAATTTTAAAGCTTTGTTTTCTTTTGTCAGGTAATTAAAATAAGAAGTAGTCTCTAAGCCATGTGCACCACCGGTATAACTGTAGTTATTATGAGTAAAAGTTATTAAATTCGGTTTGTTATCATTTACTTTTAACGTCTGAATCCATTGGTAGCCTCCTACAGCTTCAGGAAACTCCTTTCGGAATTTAACGAATTCTGTGATAAATGAATCAGCCAGAATTTCCAGTTTCAGGTTCCCTTTATTAGAAATATCGTTAGTAATGATTTTATTGACGAACTTTTGAACTTGGGGGGAGTTAAACTCTGGATAAGAAGCTTTTACATAAGCTCCACACGTATCTTCCTTACATTCTGTAGAACTCTTATAAAAGGAAATCATTTTAAACGAAACACTGTCGCTATTATTAGCATTCGATTCTGCTTTCGGATTTTGGTCACATGCTGCAAAAAGTAGCATTACACAAAAAAAATATCCTAAAAATAAGTTTTTCATATTAATAATATTTGTTTTTTACTTAAAGAGGCATTAAGCCAGCCAGCTTCTGTTTCTGCTGCATATTTCCGATAAAAATTTAGCGCGGGTTCGTTCCAGTCCAGTACCTGCCAAACCATTCCCTGATAACCTTTTTCCTTAGCTTCCTGTATTACCCGTTCAAAAAGCTTTGTACCAATACCTTTACCTCTATATTGCTCTGTTACTATAAAATCTTCTAGATATAATCTGCAGCCTTTCCAGGTAGAATAACGGATATAATATAATGCAAAACCATAAATATTATCATGTTCCTCATAAACAAATGCCTTCCAAACCGGATTTGCACCAAAGCCAGCGGCTCTAAACTCTTCTAAAGAAACCGTAACTTCCTCTGGTGCCTTTTCATAAACAGCCAATTCATAAATAAGTTCTAAAAGTCTTTCACAGTCCCTTTCTTCAGCGTATCTAATCATTTTTATACTAGTTCACTCATTAAAAATTCGTTAGTTTATTTAGTGAAGATAACACTTTAGGCTTCTTTACTGTCTTCTGTATTTTTAAAGTGTTTGATAACTCTTTTACCAAAAATATCGCTTCCAATTCTTACCATAGTAGAACCCTGGTCTATAGCGATATTATAATCAGACGACATTCCCATAGAAAGTTCCCTGAAACTATCATCTTTTCTGAAGAAGCTCAATTTAATACCGTCGAATAAAGTCTTTAGCTCGTAGAACTCTTCTTTTATCTGTTTTTCGTTATCTGTATTCGAAGCTATTCCCATTAATCCGGAGATTTTTACATTTTTAAGTTCTGCAAACTCATCAGATCTCAATAATTCAATTACTTCGTCAAAGCCTAATCCAAATTTGGTGTCTTCATCCGCAATATAAATTTGCAGTAAGCAATCTATAATCCTGTTATTTTTTTCGGCCTGTTTATTTATTTCCTTCAGTAATTTAATGCTATCAACGGAATGAATAAGGCTAACGAAAGGCGCTATGTATTTAACTTTATTAGTCTGAAGGTGACCAATTAAGTGCCATTGTATATCTTTTGGAAGATGCTCGGCTTTGTCGGCCATTTCCTGAACCTGGTTTTCACCAAAAATTCTTTGTCCGGCATTATAAGCTTCCAGGATATCTTCTATAGGTTTGGTCTTGGATACAGCAATTAATTTGACATTTAACGTCTCAATCTCGTTTTTTAATCTTTTTATATTATCGGTAATGCTCATTAATGCTTAATTTTAGCGTTTTAAATTGTAAAAATACGAATGAAAAAACTATTGGCTCCCTTTTGCCTGTTTATTTTTTTATATGCTTGCTCTGATAATGCTTCTCCGAATAAAATAATAACTAAGGACAAAATGTATAACGTATTAATAGATATGCATTTAGCCGATGCCAGTTTAGATTATATGTCTACTTCATACAATCAGGACAGTATGTTAATCAATGCAAAGGCGAAATACGATTACATTTTTTCTAAATATGGTATAGATTCGGCCATATTTAGTGAGAGTCTTGCTTATTACAGTAAAAATAAACCTGCAGAAATTGTAAAAGTTTATCAGAACGTAATAGACAGTTTGGATAGGTTTAGAGATAAGCTAAGCAAAAGCGATACTGCTTTTGAAATTCCAGTACAGACTATTTTTCCTGATACTATTTATTATCAAATCAATTTGCCTTTTGTAATAGATAGTAATCTTTTGAAAAAAAGGATAAAAGAAAATAAAATTAAAACAGATACTTTAAATAAGAAATCTATATCAGCCTCATTAGATACTGCAAAATCTGTGGAAAATAAGTTAAGGAAGAAATAGATCTATTAATTAAGCGATTAATGATTTACCCACAAAATAGTATAGAAAAACTCGGTTTTGAAGAGATAAAACAAGCGATCAAAACCTATTGCATTAGTGAGATGGGAGTAGACATGGTGGATAAAATCAGGTTTATGACCAATTTCGATCAAATTACAAAGTTCTTAAGACAAACCAGTGAGTTCAAAACAATTATAGAAACGGATGAAGCTTTACCTATCCAGAGCTTCTATGACATTAAAAAACTATCTGATAAAGCTAAGATTGAAGGTACGTTCTTAACTGAAGAGGAATTTTTTCAGGTTTATAATTCCCTGCAAACGGCCTTTGCCGTGATTAAGTATTTTG
>NZ_JBEBVH010000168.1:0-9006 GCF_040392825.1 Pseudopedobacter sp. | reverse complement strand
ATGGAGTAGCGGTATAACCGACATAGCCACTTTTATCAAATAGTCTTAAAATATATAGCAGGTGACGATAGTTCAGGGACTATAGATGTCCTGTTAGGCAGTTCGAGATATAGTAAGGTTATTGAGTCTGGTAAAGAAAAACCTGTGGAGATAATTATTGGAAATGTGAAATTATCCAAAGGAACACATCATTTAAAGCTTCAGGCCTCAGAGATTACAGGTAAAGAATTAACACGAGTTTTAGAAGTAGATTTGATTCCCATTAACTAATTAAAAAGCTGATATGATAACCATTCTTTCACATTTAAAAAGTACTAAAATCTATATGGTTATTTTTCTTTTTTTAGGAACATTAGCAGCCAAAGCACAATTGAACCTGAAAAAAGATATCCGTTTCGCCGAATCTCAGACCATACTGATGTTGGATGAAATAGACAAGATAAAACAACATGATAAGACCGGAAATTTAGTTGCTCCGAGAACGCTTGAGCATGGGAAACTTAAATTGGTAGCTTCCAGAGACTGGACCAGTGGCTTTTTCGCCGGAGAACTTTGGTATTTATATGATCTTACCAAAAACAAGAACTGGAGGTATTTTGCAGAAAAATTTACTAAACCTTTAGAACAGGAAAAAACTAATGCGAAAACCCACGATATGGGGTTTAAAGTGTACTGTAGCTTTGGAAATGCATATCGCATTACAGGTAATGACTATTACAAAAATGTGATCATCGAATCAGCCAAAACGCTTGCTTCTCGTTATAGTGATAAAGTAAAAGCTATCAGATCATGGGATCATAATAGCGAAAAATGGGCCTTTCCGGTAATTATCGATAATATGATGAATTTAGAACTTCTATTTGAAGCGACTAAATTAACAGGAGATTCTACTTTTTATAAAATAGCCGTAAACCACGCAAATACTACTTTAAAAAATCATTTCAGACCAGATTATAGCAGTTATCATGTGATTGGTTATGATCCGGAAACAGGGAAGGTACTAAAGAAGAATACCCATCAGGGATATAATGATGAATCTGCATGGGCAAGAGGACAGGCCTGGGCTATATATGGCTATACAATGTGTTACCGTTATACAAAAGATAAAAGATACCTGGAGCAGGCAGAACATATTGTAAACTATTTTTTCAAACATAAAAATATGCCAGCGGACATGATTCCATATTGGGATTTCGATGCTCCAAATATACCGAATGAACCTAGAGATGTATCAGCGGCTACTATTGTAGCATCTGCTTTACTGGAACTTGCAAATTATAGTAAAAACAAAAAATCATACTTCAAACACGCTAAACTTATTCTAACCAACATCAGTAAAAATTACATATCCAAACCGGGGTCCAATAAAGGTTTTATCCTGTCATACAGTACCGGATCTAAACCATCAAATCTGGAAGTTAATGTGCCATTAAGTTATGCAGATTACTACTATCTGGAGGCATTAAACAGATATAAATCTTTCAAATAAACCATTTGTAAATCCACATTAGTGTATTTTGCTAATATCGTTTAATAAAACGCCAATATTCCTAATACTACTGCATCTTGCTTTACCTAACTTTAGTTTACCAATTAGATAAGAAAACTATGTATTCGTAATAATTACCCGGTACTCTGTAAATGGATATGTTATTTAATATAAATGGATGATAAATAAGTACTTTAAAACAAAATGAAAAATAAACAAGAAAACGAATTATTAAACCTTAATTATTCTATAAGATGAGTAGATTGAAAGAACAGTTATCGTTAGTCCCCTTTAATAATCGATTTAGATTGTTGAAGTTGTGTTTGCTAACGGCGCTTGCTTTGTTTGTTTCGATAGGAGAAACATTCGCGCAAATAAAAGTTACAGGAGTGGTAAAAGAAAGCAAAGGGGAGCCACTTCCGGGAGTTGCAGTACAGGTAAAAGGAGGCCAAACAGGAACTCAAACCAATATAGATGGACAGTTTAGTATTACTGTCCCTAATTCAGATGCGGTTTTAGTATTCAGTTATATTGGCTTTTTAGGGAAAGAAGTTAAGGTGGGTGCCCAGACAGCTGTTAATGTAATGCTTATAGAAAATGCCAATGATTTAGATGAAGTAGTAGTAATTGGTTATGGTGGACAGGTAAAGAAAAGGGATCTTACGGGTTCCATTTCTTCTGTTAGTGCAAAAACAATAGAAGAAAGACAACCTATTAATGTTTTTGATGCTTTACAAGGGCAGGCTGCAGGAGTACTTGTTGTAAATGATGGGGGGGCCGAACCTGGAGCAACCGGTTCTATACAAATACGTGGTGCATCAACATTAAATGGAGGTAATGCTCCTCTTTATGTTATTGACGGAGTTATTGATGTGGATGGTGCTGGAGCCATGATTAATCCTGCAGATATCCAAAGTATAGAAGTATTGAAAGATGCGTCGTCAGCTTCTATTTATGGTGCCAGAGCTGCTAATGGCGTAATCCTGATTACAACCAAAAGAGGTAAGGAAGGCAGGTCAGATATAAATATTAGTTATAATCATTTGTTTGGAAAATTAGCACATTCCATTCCGGTAAGTAATTCAGCTGAAGTGCGTTTGTTTAGAGATTTACAAAACCGACCTAATTCCAATGTAGATTCCCTTAATCCGGCTTTTAACGCTGATAACAATCTTCAAGATCTGTTGTTAGGTAATCTTGGACAAAAAAAGGAACTAAAGGTAGGGGCAAGTGGTGCAAATAAAAGTTTTGATTATTATGCCGGTTTAAGTTATCTGGATGACAAATCAATTATTCTAAATAGCTGGGCTAAGAGATTACAAACCAGAGTGAATGTAGGGTATAAGTTAACAGATAAGCTAAAATATTCCAATAATATTTCCGGTTCTTGGCAAAAAGGTAATTCCGTACCTATTGCCAATACAGTACGGGTGGTGATAGATCGTCCAGCTAATACTTTAATTTATTATCCTGACGGATCTCTAGCTAGTTACATTGCTTCTAAAAGAAACCCAGTTGCTAACGCTTTACATGAGGCAAATTTAACAGAGAGTTTTACTGCTCAGTTTAATAACCAGTTAGAATATCAATTCTATGAAGATTTGAAATTTACCACGTTGTTTAACGGAAGATTAGATGATGGCCAGAACATTTATTTCTCTCCACGTTTTCTTTCTAGTGGTAGGAATCAAAATGGTGGAAGAAATGAATTAGGAAAAAGATTTTCATGGGAAGCACAGGCTTATTTTAACTATAACAAAACAATTGTCAAAGATCATAATATCACTGCGTTGTTAGGTTTTAGTACAGATAGACGTAGGTACGACCGTATTCATACCCGATACCAAAATAGTGTAAATGAAGAAATTTTAGTAACCTTACCAGCTTATATTATTACTACAGACAAATCTGTATTCAATAACTTTGCAACTGCTAATTCCACTGTCTCTCTATTTAGCAGGTTAGGTTATAACTACAAAGGCAGATATTTGGCACAGGGATCTTACCGCCGTGATGGTTCTTCAAGATTTGGTAAAAATAGCCGTTGGGGGAATTTCTTTTCCGGTTCTGTGGCATGGCGTTTTTCTGATGAAAACTTTATGAGTTGGTCTAAGAAATTTTTGGAAGACGCTAAACTGAGATATAGCTATGGACAGTTGGGGAATGATCAGATTGGAGATTATGAGTCTTTCACTTCAATAGCTTTTTCGGGAAGCTATAACGGAATTGGCGGAGCAGGACCTAGCGAAACATTTGGTAATAATCGCATTCATTGGGAAATGACTACTCAAAAGAATTTAGGCTTAGATTTGAGCTTTTTGAAAGGTCGTTTAGGTTTCACTGCTGATTACTATGTGAAAACTACGAGCGATTTACTTTATAGAAAGGAGCTGCCAAAAGAAACTGGTTACAGTAACGTGACTGTTAATATAGGTGATATACAGAATAAAGGGTTTGAGTTTGTACTGAGTGGGATGCCTGTGGCTACCAAGGATTTTAAATGGACAGTGAATGCGAATGTTTCTTTTGAAAGAAATAAAATTTTAAAACTGGCAGATGGAATCCCTTTTGTAACTGGAACCAGATGGTATGTTGAAGAGGGTGAAAAAATAGGAAATTTTTATGGTTATACCAGTTTGGGTGTTTATTCATGGAACGAATCTAATGCCTATAATGATAACTGGGAGAAATTGACCGTAGTTTTAGGTAACGATGGTAACCCTTTATATGTAGGAGGAAAACCTGTATACACTTATAACGGTCAGCCGTATACTGGAACAGTACATAATATGTATTCATCGGATGGTAATAAATTACAAGGTGGGGATACTGAATGGCTTAACGTTAGAAAGGATAGTGTGATTAATGATGCCGACCAACATGTTTTAGGTAATCCTACACCAGATTTTTATCTGGGTATAGTAAACTCCTTAAACTATAAACGTTTTGCATTAACCTTTATGTTCAATGGTTCTTTTGGGGGCGAAGTTTACAATTCTCATAAAGAACGTCAAAACAATACTTCTAATACAGGAGCGGGAGGACCAGATTTGGTTTATAACAGTTGGAAGAAACCGGGCGATATTGCTAAATATCCCGCTTATTTAGAAAAAGAGAAACGTGGAAACCGCAAAGCTAGCCAGAATAGCTTATATATAGAAGATGCCTCTTTTATCAGACTTTCCAGTGCCAGGCTTTCTTACACATTAGAGCCGAACTGGGCAAAAAGGATATATACCAAAGGTATAACGGCTTATGTGTACGGCACTAATTTATTAACCTGGACAAATTATACTGGTTACGATCCGGAGTTTAGCAGCTCTAATGTGTTGCAACCAGGTCTAGACGACGGTAGGTATCCAAGAAGGAGAGAGATAGGATTCGGTATAAATGTTAACTTTTAATAAGAATTTAGTCATGAAAAAAATATCCAGTATAGTGGCTTTAAGTGTCCTGATTTTATTGGGAAGCTGTGAAAAGTTTTTGGATGAACAGCCATTGGTCGATCCTGCACTCAGCCAGTTTTATAAAAATAAATACGATATTGATGCCGCTATGGCGGGAATGTATAATGCTTTTCAGTCGCAGATGGTGAGAAGTGGGGAATCTGGTAATAGCGGTAATGTTACTGAAAATGCTTTGTATTGGGGAGAGTACCGCTCTGATAATTTTGATAGGGATATTGTGTATCCTAAAGAGGACTTCAATCAGATTATAGAGAATAGTATACTTCCAAGTAATGATTTTGCTGATTGGACAGGTTTGTATTCTGTGATAGGTAGAGCCAATATGCTAATCAAATATATTCCTCAGGCTGCGTCATTAGATGGTCAGCTTACTGAGGGAATTCAAAAAAGTTATTTAGCTCAGTGTTATGGCATACGAGCAATCAGTTACTTTTATATCATAAGGGTTTGGAAAAATGCACCGATATGGACCGAGCCTTTTGAGGATTTAAAACAAGATCCAGAAAGGCCTCAGGAATCTCAACAAAAAATTATTGACGAAGTCATTATTCCCGATTTAGAGAATGCCTATTCTTTGATTGTTAAAGGTGAAAGACCAGTGGTATACAATATCAGTGAAGGAGCAATTTGCGCAATTATGGCAGATGTTTATATGTGGAAAAAGGATTATCCTAATGCCATTAAATGGATACAGAATCTGTTTAAAGCAAAATCTCCTACTAATACCACGTATTTAGGGGTAGATGGTAGTAATTTGCAGGCAACTGCAAGCTGGAAAAGTATTTTTACCAGTCCTGCAACTAGTAAAGAAGCTATCTGGAGCCTTCACTGGGATTGGGAGAAAAATGGCTGTGCCTGTATGCAAACTTCCTGGTCTCCAAACAATAAAAACATTGTTATCGATGAAGATATATTTGCCTCTTGGTTTGCGGTACAAACTTCTACCACACCATCACCTGATATCCGGCCAAAACAGACTGCAGATGTATATCCGGTAACCAATAATAAAAGAAACAGATTTCTTAAGTGGTATCCAACTGCGGCCAATCCAACTGCAGCCGACCCTTGGCCTCTTACAAATGAACAAGTTCCGGTCTATTTTACGATGTACCGTTTAGCAGATATATACTTATTGTATGCGGAAGCTTTAAATGGCAGTAATGATTTACCAAATGCTTTAAAATACCTTAATTTTGTAAGGGTAAGAGCAGGTTTACCAGCTTATGAAAGCACAGATCCATTAGTATCCGGTAAGGAGGCAATGGAAGATGCCATTTTGAACGAAAGACAAAAGGAGCTTTTCGGCGAAGGGAAAAGATGGTTTGATTTAATGCGTACAGGAAAGGTTAAAGAGGTTATGGATCCTATTATGATCAGACGACAAGCTGGAAATATAGACCAGCCAGGTTTTGTTGACCCTGAAAACCGTCAATACTGGCCAATAAGTAGAAATGTACTTAATGCCAATAAAAAGTTGAGTCAAAATTCAGGTTATACAGATTAATATAAATATTATGAAAAGTTATAAAATATCAATAAAAGGCATTTTTGCAATAGTCATAGGTACGTTGTTTTGCCAGGCTTGTACCTTATTTGATATGGATCTTCAGAAACAGTACGACTATAAGCCAACAACGCTAGACCCGCATATAAATATAAGTGCTCGTCAGTTCTTAGAAAACAGATCTTATGGTACAGTTCCGTCAGATACCATTTTTAAATGGATGAGGAAGGGTTTGGAGTATGCAGAAATAGACCTTTCTGAATATGAAAAATCAGGAAGAACTTTTATCTTCTTGCATAATGACGCGGTAAGGGTTAGAAATGCCACTTCTGGAGCAATAACAGCAGGTCTTTGGTTCAATTTTCCAATTGTTACCAGTCTTGATCCAATTACGAATGTGCCTGTTACCAGACCCGCTAACAAGTGGGAAGATTACCCTAAACAGGATGTCAAAAATTATTTCCTTTACTTGATAGCACAGGGCGAGTATAATTTTGCTGACCTGAATGCAGACAATAAAGCAGTACAAACATTATTGCCGCCTAATCAGGTTGCGAGTCAAATATCTTTATTAGGTTATGCGAATAATGGAAAAGGCTTTGATCAGGAAGGAAAAATGAATTTGAAGCTGGTAAACAATAATGATATGGCACCTATACAAATTAACGACCGGACAAATGATCGTTCTGGTGGTTATATAGCTACTAACGGTATTGTACATGTATTTGGAGCAACGGT
The DNA here is from genome assembly GCF_040392825.1 of Pseudopedobacter sp. Taxonomy (NCBI): domain Bacteria; kingdom Pseudomonadati; phylum Bacteroidota; class Sphingobacteriia; order Sphingobacteriales; family Sphingobacteriaceae; genus Pseudopedobacter; species Pseudopedobacter sp. Next base: position 1,808 of record NZ_JBEBVH010000168.1, on the reverse strand, counting down.
ATACCCATTTAGATAATATAATTAATATACAGGAGTATTAGTTTGCTCCAAAACTGAATATGATTCTTATAAAAGACACCGCTTTAGACGGTGTCTTTTTTTTTATTGCAATAGCTTAATCTCAGTAGCTAATTGCTAATGTTTAATTCTTACCACAAAGGAGAATAGTCAATATTTAGATCTATATAAACTTACTGGATTTCGTGATTTTACAATTCACCTTATCCACGTTGGAATACTTTGCCAAAATAGGTTACTAACAAGCTAAAATTGCAGACTAATTTCTGGAAAGTTGCATTTAATTTTATGTAATCAATTGTTTTTTAGGTTGTTGTGCTTTGTGTGCCTTCAATATCTATTAGCCTATGCACATAATATCTGCTAAACAAAAATTAACCAATTTTTTAAACATTAAATTAAAAACACAATGAAAAAAAACATTCTAATGATTCAGGCGGTAGCATTAGCCTTGTTAATGACCAACTGTAAAAAAGAAGGAGAAAATGTAGGCTCAGAACAGCTTAGTAGCAGTGCAAAGGGGGGAGCATCTGTACAGTCTGTACTATTTAATGGCGATGCCTCTAATGGATCTTCGAACGTGTGGAAAGCAGTGAATATCGAGGGGACAGGAGCATTAAGTACAGTAAATGACGAAACAGGCACACTGGTTTGGAAATATTTAAAACCAGCAGGTAGCCATCGTACAGAAACGCGTGGAGCAAAAGGCTTTCAGGCTCAGGAAGGAGATAATATTTATATCGGTTGGACAAGTAAAATATATATGCCCACCAACTTGAAAACAGAAGCAGTTTTTCAATGGAAATCTTATCCAACAGAAGGTTCAGAGCAGAATCACCCGTTAATGCTGAGAACCAAAAATGGAAATTTAGAATTACAGCATTTTGATAATAATCATGTAGCAACAGTGCCGTGGAGTACTACTTTATCTGTTGGAAACTGGTTGAATTTCGTGATCAGGATGAAAGTTTCTCGCAACCCTAGTGTGGGCTATATAGAATTCTGGTATAACGGTGTGAAACAAACTTTTACAAATGGTAGCCAGCGACTGTATTGTCAAACATTAGATGTGGATGACTGCGATCCTAAATGGGGAGTATATGGGGGTGATGCTTCGCAAGCCACTCATTTTGTGAAGAAAATTCGCATAGCAACTACCTATTCGGAGGCTGCTCCATAATAAAAATTTCTGGTAAGGGTAGTAAATGGTACTGCCCTTACTGTTTTAAATAAATTATTAACAAGCTATAAATTAACGCACAATGAAAAAAATATTACTATTATCGTTTGGTCTGTTTTTAATAAATAATATTGCTAATGCGCAGGCTTTTAATGAAACATTCGAGAATTATTCTATTGGAGATTTGGCGGGAAAGGGAAATTGGGTCCCAAATCCTAAATATCCGGGTGTTTCAATTAAGATAGAAGATTTCGGAGCTGCAAATGGAGGAAAAGTGGCGCGAATAAATCCTGGAGGTAGTGCAGGCGATGGTCCGGTAATGCCATTTAATAATAGTAGCTTGGATTTGGCTAAAAATGGAATGGGTACAATTTACGTCTCGTTTTTAGTAAAGTTTAATGTTTTACCAACCAATGCTAATGGAAGTTATTTCTTTTATCTGGCAGATATGTCTGCCAATCCTTTGAATACTGATGGTAGAGGTAGGATATATGCTAAACCGGATCCAGGAGCTTCAGGGAAGTTTGCTTTTGGAGCGATAGCAAGTAGTAATTCTGTGAATGATATGGCTTGGACACCATACAATTATGAGATTGGGAAAACCTATCTT
>NZ_JBEBVH010000167.1:0-9073 GCF_040392825.1 Pseudopedobacter sp. | reverse complement strand
TATTAATAATATCAAAATACTCACTCCAAACAGCATTAAAGCTGTAGATAAGTTAGCTAATCCAATTAATATAAAAACTACACAAACAGAACCCATTATAGGCAAAAATGCCTTTTTTACATCTTTAATATTTTCCTGTTTCTTGGTTAAAGTTCTGGCTAAAAAAGTTATCAAAGCCAATTTGGCTAAATCTGATGTTTGAAAGGTTAAACCAGTACCCGGAATTGAAATCCACCGGCTCGCATCATTAACATTACTTCCAAAAACCAGTGTATAAAGCAATAATGGAACGGTAATAATCATTAAAACTTTAGAGATTCCTGCGTAATATCTATAGTTCAGCATATGAGCAAAATAGATTAATACAAAACCGATAACTATAAACAATAAATGCTTAAACATTAAGGATTCTGACCCCACTCCTCTTTTGTAAGCCAAAGTACCTGTGGCGCTATAAACCGCCAAAACGGAAATAGAAGACAGCAAGATTATGATCAGCCAGATCCATCTGTCTCCTTTTGTGTGGTTTAAAATATCCTTAATCATATCGGCAAATGTTTTTAAATCCTATAATTCTCTAACCGCGGCTTTAAACTGATCTCCTCTGTCTTCGTAGTTCTTAAACAAATCGAAACTGGCACAAGCAGGAGACAATAATACTGTAGATCCCTTTTTAGCCAAATGATAGGCTACTTCAACAGCTTCTGCAGCAGACTTAGTATTAACTATAATTTCAACATCGTCTTCAAATGCGTCATGAATCGCTTTATTATCCAAACCTAAACATACAATTGAAGACACTTTTTCTTTAACCAAATTCTTCAACATGGAATAATCATTTCCTTTATCTACTCCACCCAGAATCAAAACAACATCAGAATTCATACTCTCTAAAGCATACCATGTCGAGTTCACATTGGTCGCCTTTGAATCATTTATAAAAGTGATTCCTGAAATCTTAGCCACAAATTCCAGACGATGAGCTACATTTTTAAAATCTCCCATACTTTCACGTACAGTCTCGTTTCTAAGCTCAAGAATTTTCGCTGTAATTCCCGATGCCATTGAGTTGTAAACGTTGTGACTGCCTTGTAATGCAAGCTCCTGAATAGTCATAGTTAAAGGTTCTACGTTGTTTATGTTGAAATGTATAGTTTCGTTTTCCAAAAAAGCTCCGTTTTCTACTTTGTTGATAATAGAAAAAGAATGTTGTTCTGCCAGAATAGGATGTCTTTCTAATCCTTTAGTTGTTTCGGGATCATCTGCACAGTAAATAAAATGATCTGCTATAGTCTGATTTTGTACTATTCTGAATTTAGAATCGACATAATTATCCATCTCATAATTATACCTATCTAAATGATCAGGCGTTATGTTTAATAAAACAGCAATATCTGCTTTAAAATCGTACATATTGTCCAGCATGAAACTGCTTAGCTCCAGTACGTAATAATCAAAATCTTCTTCGGCCACCTGCTTAGCAAAGCTATAACCTATATTTCCCGCCAATCCCACATTTAAACCCGCTTTTTTTAAGATATGATAAGTCAGCAGTGTAGTGGTGGTTTTACCATTCGAGCCCGTAATACAAATAGTTTTTGCTTTATTATATCTACCTGCAAATTCTATTTCGGAAAGAATGGGTATATTTTTCTCTTTCAGCATTTTGATAATCGGAGCCTTATCAGGAATACCCGGACTTTTTATAATCTCAGCAGCATTTAGAATAAGGTCTTCTGTATGCTTGTTTTCCTCGAAGGATATATTTCTTGCCGAAAGTTCTTCTTTATATTTATCGCCAATAGCTCCAAAATCAGACACAAAGACATCGAAGCCATGCTTTTGTGCTAAGATGGCTGCACCAACTCCACTTTCCCCTGAACCCAATATTACAATTCTCTGTCTCTTGTCCATTTTATCTGATTTTCAATGTCACTATAGTGATAATGGCCAATAAAATTCCTACAATCCAAAAACGCGTTACAATTTTCGCTTCGTGGTAACCTTTCTTTTGGAAATGATGGTGCAAAGGAGACATTAAAAACACCCGCCTACCTTCGCCATATTTTTTCTTAGTGTATTTAAACCAGGTTACCTGAATAATTACCGACAAATTTTCCACTAAAAACACACCACACAATACCGGAATCAGCAATTCTTTACGAATCATAATTGCAAAAACAGCAATGATACCACCAATGGTTAAACTTCCTGTATCGCCCATAAAAACCTGGGCTGGAAAGGTATTATACCAAAGGAAACCAATACACGCTCCTACGAAAGCAGAAGCAAAAATCACCAGCTCTCCCGAATTAGGTATGTAAATAATTTTCAGATAATCAGCGATGATTGTATTACCAGAAACATAGGCAAGCAACATAAGTGCTATACCAATAATGGCAGAAGTCCCTGTTGCCAGACCATCTATACCGTCTGTAATATTAGCTCCGTTTGAAACCGCTGTAATAATAACAATGACAAACAACAGAAAAACCAATAGGGCATAATCTTCATAATTACCGCCGAATACCTTTAGAACCTTAGCATAATCGAACTCATTGTTTTTATAGAAAGGAACATTGGTTGTTGTACTTTTTACATCTTTTGCATAATAAACACCTGTTGCTTTTTCTACTCTAATTAGTTTCTCGCCTTCGGCATTAGTAATAATTTCTTCATTCAATCCTTTTATTTGCGTATGGGATTTTACAGTGGCCGGCAACGGTCCCGTTACAGTTTGTCTCACCAGAATTTGAGGATGGAAATACATTGTCCACCCAACAATTAAAGCTAAGCCCACCTGCCCTACTATTTTAAATCTGCCCGCTAAGCCTTCTTTATTCTTTCTAAATACTTTGATATAATCGTCCAGAAAACCTATAGCTCCCATCCAAACGGTTGTAATAAGCATCAAGATGATATAGATATTTTCCAGTTTTGCAAATAACAGTACAGGGATTAGTATACCAGCTATGATAATTAAACCGCCCATAGTAGGTGTCCCTTGTTTCTGTATCTGCCCCTCTAGTCCTAAATTCCTTACCGTTTCGCCTACTTGTTTATATCTTAGGTAGGCAATTAGCCGGCTACCAAAGACAGTAGTAATAATGAGTGACAAAATAATAGCCATTCCCGCTCTGAACGAGATAAACTGAAATATCCCAGCTCCGGGAAAATCAAAATGCTTATCTAAAAAGTTAAATAGGTAGTATAGCATTAGGCTAATAAATTAAATTGTTCTATTAATATTTGTTTATCATCAAAATCAGTTCTCACCCCGTTTATTTCCTGATATTTTTCATGTCCTTTACCTGCAAGGAGAATAATATCTCCTGGTTTGGCTAAGTGGCATGCCGTCTTTATAGCTTCCCTTCTATCTAAAATGGTCAACACCTTTCTCTGATTAACCGCCGAAACACCAGTTAACATATCCTTTAGAATATCCTCCGGTTTTTCTGTTCTCGGATTATCTGAAGTTAAAATAACCTTATGGCTCCAGTCACAGGCAGTTTGCGCCATAACTGGTCTTTTTTCCTTATCTCTGTCCCCACCACACCCTACAACAGTAATAATAGATTCATTTCCAGAACTGATATTTTCTATTGTAGAAAGGATATTTCTCAATGCATCCGGTGTATGGGCATAATCCACAATACCAATGACTTTATTAGGAGATATCACGTAATCGAATCTGCCTTCAGCTCCTGTTAACATACTTAAGCTGGTTAGCACTTTCATTTTATCTTGTTCCAGTAATAATGCTGTTCCGTAAACTGCTAATAAGTTATAAGCATTAAAAGATCCCACCAATCGGAAATAGACCTCCAAACCATCTACATCCAGATGTAAACCCGAAAAGAGATTCTCAATAATCTTAGCTTTAAAATCGGCTATAGAATTTAAGGCATAAGTTTTTTTATGAGCTTTGGTATTTTGCAACATTACGTTTCCGTTTTTATCGTCTACGTTTGTGAGTGCAAAAGCCTGACTGGTTAAATCATCAAAAAATGCTTTTTTGGCTTTGATATAATTATCAAAAGTTTTATGAAAATCTAAATGATCATGTGTAATGTTTGTAAAAACACCTCCGGTAAAATTCAACCCATCTATACGACGCTGAACTACAGCGTGTGAACTCACTTCCATAAAACAATATTCACAGCCAGCTTCTACCATTTTGCTTAACAGCTGATTTAAGGCAATCTGATCTGGTGTTGTATGAGTAGCCGGAACTACAGTGCCATCTATATAATTTTCTACTGTTGAAATCAACCCTACTTTATACCCAAGCTTTTTAAACAGCTTGTACAGCAAAGTACAAACTGTTGTTTTTCCGTTTGTCCCGGTTACACCTACTAATTTTAACCGGGAAGATGGATTATGATAGAAGTTTGAAGCAAGCAGCCCCAGCGCTTTTGCAGAATTCGCTACTTTGATATAAGTAACTCCTTCTGCAATAACCTCGGGCAGTAATTCGACAATTACTGCTTTTGCCCCATTTTCTGTTACGTCATTTATAAAATTGTGTCCATCGGAACGGGTTCCTTTAATGGCCACAAACAGAGTCCCGCCGGAAACCTTTCTGGAATCGAATTGCAGCTGGGAAATCTCTACTTCTGTAGACCCAATTACCTGTTCAATGGCAACTCCATACAATATGTCTTTTAATACCGCCATCAACGTAATTCGATTGTTATTTTTGTTCCTTTCATTACTCTGGCTCCCGGAGGTATCGATTGCTGATATACTTCACCGGAACCTTTTACTACTGGATTCAATCCAGCATTTCCCAAAACATAAATAGCATCTCTCAGTCCCATTCTGTTTACATCCGGAACTGTACCGCTATTAGACCTGACTTCTTTATAAGAAATTCCTTTATTCGTATCCACATCTATATCGCTGGCAGATGCGAAATAAGATTTAATACCAAATTCTTTATATAATTGCTGCGCAGCTTTCTTATGTCCAGATTTTACTGCCGGCATTCTTGTATTTCCAATTATCCGAGGTTCTTTAACATCGGCATACATTTGTAAATCACTCGCATAAATTACATCAGCTACTTCCCTGAATACAGGACCTGCAACCTGAGCCGCGTAGTACGAACCTTTTGTAGGGTTCTGAACCACAACTATCATAGAATACTTAGGCTTTTCGGCAGGAAAATAGCCACAGAATGATGCCTGATATTTCCTCTTACCTCTGTAGCCTTTTGCACCGTCTGCCACCTGAGCTGTACCGGTTTTCCCTGCAATCTTATATAATGGATTCTGAAGATCTTTTCCTGTCCCTTCTTCCACTACACCTTCCAACATCTCTTTTAACATAGAGAGCGTGTTATCTGAACAAACTTTTTGATTAATTACTCTTGGCTCGAATTGCTCTACGGTGTTACCCAATCTTCTAACTTCCTGTACAAAAAGAGGGCTAATCATTTTTCCTCCGTTTGCAACCGCATTATATAGCGACAAAATCTCTATTGGAGTCATTTTCAACTCATAACCATATGCCATTTGCGGCAATGTAAGACCACTCCACGATTTACTCTTAGGTGTTTTAATCAGAGGAGAGCCTTCGCCCGGAATTTGAAGCCCTAATTTTTCGCCAAGTTTCAAATCATGCAGTCTGTCTGTAAATTTAGACGGGCTGTCTTTATAATTATTATAAATCTGTTTCACTATAGCCACATTCGAAGACACTTCAAACGCTTCTTTCATACTTATCACCCCATATCCTCCTTCATGAGAATCTCTGATAGTGTGCCTGAAAAGCTTATATTTCCCACCTTCGGTATCCACCTTATCAGTTAAACCAAATTTCTTATCGTCCATAGCAATCATATAAGATGCTAGTTTGAAAGTCGAGCCAGGCTCGGCACTCTGTGCGATAGCATAATTAAAGGTTTCTTTATATTCTTCTCCAACCCTGGTATAATTCGCTATAGCTTTAATTCTCCCGGTTTCCACCTCCATCACTACTACAGTTCCAAAATCGGCCTCACTCTTAATCAACTGCTTCTTTAACGCATTTTGAGCTAAGTCCTGAATATTGATATCTATAGTAGAAATAATATCTGCCCCATCTTTGGGCGCTATCTCTGCATCCTCATTCACAGGCATCCAAACACCTCCGGCAATACGCTGCACTAATCTTTTTCCCGTTTCTCCGTTTATATAATCACCATAAGCACCTTCCAGTCCAACTGCGGCACCGGCATTTTCATTATAATAACCGATTGTTCTCGCAGCCAGATCTTTGAACGGAAATATTCTTTTATTTTTCTGAACCGCAATTAAGCCTCCTTTATATCTTCCCATATTAAAAATAGGAAAGGTCTTAATTGCCTTCAAATCCTGATATGAAGCTTTTCTTTTCAACAGAAAATATCTTTGCCCTTCCGCCCTGGCATTACGTAATAAGCGAGAATATTCTCTTCCGCTTTTATCTCCAAAATGCCTGGAAAGTTTATAACCTAAAGAATCTACCTTTTCATAAAAAACATGATCATCCTGAATACCCCCAGCCAATAAATCCATTCTGATTTCATACTCAGGAACAGATGTAGCCAGCAAACTCCCATCTGCAGAATAAATATTCCCTCTAGCAGCTTCTACCTCGGCATATTTAGTACTCAAGCTGTCAGCCATCGCCCGGTATTTATTTCCCTGAGCAATCTGCACATAACCCATACGAGCCACTACAGCAATAGCGAACAACACTATAAAGCCAAAAGCTGCATAAACACGAAGAAGAATATTAGTCCTGATATTCATTTTGACTTACTTTTATTTTTATCGGTGGCTCTACCGGAACTTTTAAACCCAAAACAGAATCCACTCTTTTAACTACCTCCGTTTGCTTACTTTTAAACATGAGATCCGCTTTTAAAGTCTTAAAATCCCAGCTCAATTCTTTTACTTCCTTATTTAGTTTATCAATTTTTCTAATGTTATTTTCTGCCGTATGCCTGTTCCCTATATAAATCATCCCCAAAAAGGCCAAAAACAAAACAAAAGGCAATGCTTCCGTAGCAGCCTCTTTAGAAACAACACCGTTGGTAAAAAAAGAAAATAAAGCAGAAACAGCAGGACTTCTTTCTTCCTGCTCTACTGGCTGATTTTCAACCACCGGTTCTTCCTCCTCAAGAGGCATTTTTATTTTGTTAACCATTTTTTACCGCTATCCTCAATCTTGCACTTCTTGCTCTATTATTTTTCACCAGCTCTTCATCTCCTGCTACTATAGATTTTTTAGTTAAAACCGTAAACGGCTTAATTTCATTTCCATAAAAATCCTTCTCTACTTGTCCGGAAAACTTTCCTTTCATCATAAAATTCTTAACCAATCTATCTTCCAAAGAATGATACGACATCACCACCAATCTCCCTCCCGGCCTCAATACTTCTGCAGTTTGCTCTAAAAACTCCCTTAAAACCTCCATCTCCTGATTCACTTCAATTCTCAGTGCCTGAAACACCTGCGCCAGATACTTATTCTCTTTATTTCTGGGAATTAGCTTTGTTATAGCCCTTTTTAAATCGTCTATCGTTTCAATATTTCTATTTAATCTAGCCGTAACAATTGTTTTTGCTAAAGATTTTGCATTCTGAATCTCGCCATAGATCCCAAATATTTTATGCAAATCATCTTCAGCATATTCATTGATCACCTTTTTTGCTGTCAACTCTCCCGACTGATCCATCCGCATATCCAACTCTCCATCAAAACGGGTAGAAAAACCTCTTTCAGGCACATCAAACTGATGAGACGAAACTCCTAAATCAGCCAAGACACCGTCTACCGGAACCAAACCATGCAAGCGGAGATTATTTTTCAGATATCTAAAATTCTGATCAACAAACACAAAGCGATCATCTTCAATCAAATTTCGCTGCGCATCTACATCCTGATCAAACGCCACCAAAACACCACCCTCACCTAAATGCTTTACAATTTCACGAGAATGTCCGCCACCTCCAAAAGTCACATCCACATAAATACCATTGGATTTTATATCCAAGCCATTAATGCATTCTTTTAGCATCACAGGAACATGATAAACATCAGCCATCACTCCTCCTTCCTTTACCCATTACTTCTTCTGCCAGGTTTGCAAAGTTCTCAGGCTCATCATCCATTTGCTCTTCATAAGCTTCTTTAGACCACAACTCTATTTTATTAAATTGACAAGAAAGCACCACTTCGGAACCCACACCCGCATACTCCAGCAACGATTTTGGCAACAATACACGACCTGCTGAATCCAAAGACAACTCGGTTGCTCCTCTGGTAAAATACCTCACAAACTTTCTGTTCTTTTCTTCGTACGGATTTAATTGCGCCAATTCTCCAGTTACTTTATCCCATTCAGCTTTAGAATAAATCACCAAATGTTTCTCAAAACCTCTATTCACAACAAGCCCATCTGCATCAATCGCAGGCAATTGCTTCCTGAGGCCAGAAGGAACCATTAATCTTCCTTTGGCATCAAGCTTACAATCAAATTCCCCTATCAGATGAGACATAATTGTACCTATAGTTTTTGGTTATGTAAAAGTAAACATATCTTCCACTAATTACCACTTTTTACCACAAAAAGTTTTCAACAAGTCAAAATTTATTTAAAAATCACATTTCAGCAACTCTAATATTATAGTTTCTCACCTTAAAAAATTAAAAACAATGATTAAAAACCGCCATATAACACCTCAAAACAAGTTTTAATAATAAAGTGGGAGAACAGATCAATTTTAATCTGCTTTTCATTAAAAAGTGGGAGAAAATTTCACGCAAGAAATAAAAGATAAAAAACTCTTTTTATTTCATCTATTTATAACTTAACTTTGCAATTAATATATGAGTGTTTTTTCCAAGACTTGTGAATATGCTATGAGAGCGGTTTTTTTTATCGCTCATAAAACTACCCAGGACAGAAAAGTTGGTATTAAAGAAATTGCCCAGGGGATAGATTCTCCCGAACATTTTTTAGCTAAAATACTTCAGGACCTGAGTAGAAAAGGTATTATTTTATCGGCAAAAGGACCTAATGGAGGCTTTTACATGAATAATG
>NZ_JBEBVH010000166.1:0-9074 GCF_040392825.1 Pseudopedobacter sp. | reverse complement strand
CATGCTTATCAGCTAATCTATACAGTAAATTCAAACCATAAAAATGAATATGAATTTACCGATATTTCTCCTGTTCAGGGACTTAATTATTATAAACTTTTTAAAATTGATAGCAATGGCAAGTCAGAAGAGTATGATAAAGTGATTGCAATGGATTTTGGTTTCAATAAGCAAGAATTAAGGGTTGGGAAAGACGTTAACGAACAATATATCGATTTGTTTATCTATGCCGATAAGTCGCAGCAAACGAAAATAATTATTTCAGATATTTCAGGAATTCAAGTACATGAGCAGCTTGTTCCACTTAGTCAGGGTAATAATACGATTAGATTGCCAATAAATCTAAAAACCAAGATATATGTCGCATCGGTAACTGTTTCTGGCAAAATATACAGCACAAAATTTTAGTAGAGATGAGAGCAAATATTATAAAATTTATAGCCGTTAGTATATTGCTGCACATTGCAGTTACGGGTTATGGCAAAGGAAAAACAAAAGATTCTTTAGACAATCAGTTATGGATAAGCGAGGTAAAATATCAGGATCCCGCTACGAAAGTCTATTTGGGAAGTCCATCTATCCTTCGTTTAAATAAAAAAGAAATATTAGTAACACTCGATTATTTTGGAACAAACAGGCCTAAAGATCATTTGGGACGCTCCAATAAAACCAGTGTATATAAATCTGTAAATGACGGAAAAACATGGAAGCATATTACAGACATTAACGGAATGTATTGGGCCAATTTGTTTGAACATAAGGGAAAAGTCTATTTGCTTGGAACAACCTCTGCTAATGGCAGTATTGCTATCAGACGTACAGATAATGGTGGGAAAACCTGGACAAACCCGATAAATGAATCAACAGGTCTCTTGTTTAAAGAAGGTCCTAATGGTACGGCACCAAGGTATCATTGTGCGCCTACACCTGTAGTTAAGCATAATGGACGTCTATATCGCGCATTCGAAAATGTTGAGGATAACACTGTGAGAGGAATGAGAGGATACAGGGTTTTGGTTGTATCGATAAACGAAAATGACGATTTATTGGATGCTTCTAAATGGACCATGAGCAATCAGTTAAGTTTCGACGCAGCAGCCTGGGACCCTCCCAAATCTTTTCCAACTACAGGATGGCTGGAAGGAAATATGGTTGAAGGAACCGACGGAAAATTGTGGAATATCTTAAGGGTAAACTCTACACCATTTTATGACAGAGCCGCAATGGCAGAAGTTACCGAAAACGGAGAAAAGGTGGTTTTTACTCCTGATAATTTTATCAAATTTCCCGGAGCACAAAGTAAATTCGTTATTCGAAAAGATCATCAAACAGGAGTTTATTGGGCAATGGTAAATAATAATACCAATGGTAAAGAAGCCAATCAACGAAATGTATTATCTCTATATGCTTCTAAAGATTTAAGAAACTGGTACCATGCAAAAACATTAATAGCAGACAATCAGAACCTTCCTGAAAAAGAATCGATAAAATTAACCGGCTTTCAATACCCTGATTGGCAATTTGACGGAAAAAATATCATTTACCTTTCCCGGACAGCTTACGGGAAAGGAGTTCCCAGAGCCCATGATTCTAATCGGATAACTTTTGGCAGAGTCGAAAACTTCAGAACACTAACACCAGAAAATTTACTGAAATAGTAAATGTCAAATTTTTATGTACATCGTTCACCCGTTATGTCTATAGCGGTGTAGTTAGCATAGAGAATTAACCGAATAACCTAATAGAATGCAAAGATCAGATGAAATGAGGAGGAAGAATAACAACCATTTCCTAAAACTGGTACAGAAAATTGTAGTTGTAATGACAGTTTTTTGTACGTTTCAGGTTGTAGCGCAAGAGAGAACCGACCAGATAAGGCTGAGCATAAGAGGCAGTAACATTACAATGGCACATGCATTTCAGCAAATAAAAAAAATAACGGGTTTAACCGTATTTTACAATAGTCAGTTGCTTAATGATAATGAAAAGGTCAGTCTCAATTTTAAAGACGCAAAGTTAAACGATGTTTTAGACCATATTTTGAAAGGAAAAGATATTGGTTACGAAGTACGCCGCGATAAAGTTATTGTGTTAAATAAGAAAGTAACGTCAGGTGTATCTGTTCCAAAACAAGAAGATACCTATCTTTTAAAAGGTAAAGCAATAGATGAGGACAATGGCGAAACGTTGATAGGAGTAGCAGTTTCTCTTAAAGGTGTCACAAGCAGATCCACTTTAACAGATAAAGACGGTAATTACGCTATTCGTGTGTCGAAAACAGATGTCTTAACCTTTTCTTATCTGGGTTATAGCACTATTAGTATTCCGGTGGTTAACCTTAAGGATGGAACGGTAAAAATGAAAAGTAGGCCAAGTGCCTTGAATGAGGTTGTTGTGATTGGTTATGGGGAAGTAAAAAGAGGCGATTTAACAGGTTCTGTTGGCGAAGTGAAAGTCGAAGATATCCAGAAAGCACCTGTAGCAACAATAGATCAGGCACTAGCCGGACGTATTGCGGGGGTACAGGTAACCAGTAATGAAGGACAGCCGGGAAGTGCTATGAATGTTGTTATCAGGGGAGGAAATTCATTAACACAAAGTAATTCGCCTTTATATGTAATAGACGGATTTCCAATGGAAGATCCCAGTTTAGCTGCAATCAATCCGCAGGATATTAAGTCCATGAATATCCTTAAAGATGCCTCAGCCACGGCTATATATGGATCAAGAGGTGCCAACGGAGTAATTGTTATAGAAACTAAAGATGGTAAAGTAGGTAAAACAACTTTTTCTTACGACACGCACTTTGGTATACAGCAAGTTACTAAGACAATGGACGTGATGAGTCCTTATGAATTTGTAAAATATCAGGAAGAGTTTGATCCGGTATATGCAGAGGAAGTTTTCTTAAAAAATGGGGTTACCCTGGATGATTATAAAGATATACAGGGTATAAACTGGCAAGATAAGTTATTTAGGGATGGCGGTGTACAAAACCATAGCTTATCTATTAACGGAGGAAATACTTCTACCAGGTTCTCTATTTCGGGTAATGTAGTAAATCAGGATGGAGCAATTATCAATTCTGGATTTAACCGGTACCAGGGTCGCGCATTTTTTGATCATAAAGCCAATAAGAAATTGAGTTTCAATCTTTCTATTAATTATGCGAAAGATAAAAGTTATGGGGATTTAGCCTCGGCTGCTACTTCAGGAACGCAGCCCTATGCTAGTTTCTTGTTATATAGGGTGTGGGGCTACAGACCATTAAATGGCTACGGAAGTTCTGTAAATATAGAAGAAAGCTTTATGGATGAGGATGGAAATGACGCTCGCTTTAATCCGATCATAGATTACAGCAATTCCCAAAATAACAGGATGAACGAGAGCTTTAACTTCAATGGAAATGCCTGGTATAAAATATTGGATAACCTAACTTTTAAAATCAAGGCAGGTATTAACAGAAGAACTATGGAGCAAAACAGCTTCTATAATTCGCTAACTTCCAGAGGGTCTTCTCTTTCAACTGCAAATACAAAAGGAATTAACGGAGGAATTACCATTTCTCAATATCAATCGTGGGTAAATGAAAATACCCTGACTTACAGACCAAAGCTAAAAAACAGACAAACATTAACAGCGCTGTTGGGATGGACATTGCAGGGCGACCAGATAAGACGGTTTGGGCTGACAGGAGAATATGTACCCAATGAGTTACTGGGTATGTATGGTTTGGAGGAGGGAACTCCTGGAGCAAATACCTCATTTCATACAGAAAATATGTTAATGTCCTATTTGGGAAGAGTAGATTATAATTTAAGAGATAAATATTTATTCACAGCATCTATGCGGGCAGATGGTTCAAGTAAATTCATTAAAACCAACCGATGGAGTTATTTCCCTTCAGCAGCGTTTGCCTGGAAAGTGAAAAACGAACCTTTTATGAAGGCAATAGATGTTATCAGCGATGCTAAATTCAGAGCCAGTTATGGACTTACCGGAAATAACCGTATGGGGTTGCCATATACAGCTTATTACTCTTACGGAAATACAGTAAATAAAGGTATTCAATTAAATTCCTTTGGAAATAAAGACCTGAAATGGGAAACAACACAGCAGACCGATTTGGGATTAGATATATCTTTCCTGAAAAATAGAATAACAACAACTATAGATGTTTATAAAAAAGTAACTTCAGATTTACTGTTATATGCCAATGTGCCCTACACCAGCGGTTATACCCGTATCTATAAAAATGTAGGGAAAGTAAGCAATCAGGGACTCGAAGTTTCATTATCAACAGTAAATATCAAAGGGAAATCATTTAGTTGGGAGTCAGACTTTAACATTAGCTTCAATAAAAACAAAATACTGGCTCTGGCCGAAGGAGAAACACGTTTGCTAAATACAGTGAGTTGGGGTAATCATGGTAATACCAATTTATTTATTGCAGAGATAGGCGGCCCCGTTGCCCAGTTCTATGGCCTGTTATTTGACGGGTTATATCAAATAGCAGACTTCACCTGGCAGAATGCCAGCGATCCTTCTATTCCGCATGAAAGCAGAAACTATCTGTTAAAAAAGGAAATTCCTACCAATGGTGTAAATAGAGAAATAATAAGACCCGGGGATATCCGCTATGTTGATGTTAATGGAGACGGAACAGTAAATATACAAGATAATGTAATTATAGGCAGAGGTTTACCAATACATTCGGGAGGTTTTAACAATAACTTTAATTACAAAGGATTTAGTTTGAATGTATTCTTTCAATGGTCTTATGGTAACGACATCATGAATGCTAACCGGATTTATCTGGAAGGGAATGACGCCAGCAGATCTGCACTAAATCAATTTGCTTCTTATGCAAACAGATGGACTTACGAAAATCAGAATAGTAATATTCCGAGAGCAAAAGGACAGGGACTGAATGGTTATTATAGTTCAAGGACTTTAGAAGACGGCTCGTACTTAAGATTAAAAACTGTGGCTTTATCCTATGCGTTGCCTAAAAAATTAACAGACAGAATTAAAGTAAATAGCCTGAGTTTTTATGCTTCCGGACAAAATCTTTATACCTGGTCCAGCTATTCAGGAATGGACCCCGAGGTTTCAACCAGAAACAGCGCATTAACTCCGGGATTAGATTATTCATCCTATCCCAGAATGAGGATTTTTACTTTCGGATTAAGGACTTCTTTTTAATTGAATACAATGAAAGCTTTAAAATATTTAACACTGATACTGTTTACAACATTAAGCTCATGTAATATGCTGGATGTTGAACCTAAAGACTTTTTGTCTCCGGAACAGTACTATAATACAGAAGAAGAACTGAAAACAGCATTAACCGGAGTGTATTCAACCTTTGTAAAAGGAGGTACATTTTTGAATAATTTGGGAAGAATGGGCCTGGATGCAGACGAAGTATATAATTACAGAGAACAGAATTCTGTGGCAGATTACCTGACTTCACCCAATGACAGTAAAATATTAAACTTCTGGAGAGACTACTACGCAGGCATAACAAGAGCAAATATGCTTCTTAAGAACATAGACAAAGCCACTACAGTAGACAAAGCAAAACGGGATATTATAAAAGGAGAAGCTTTGTTTTTAAGAGGTTTCTTTTATTTCATGCTGGTACAAAACTTTGGAGATGTGCCCTTAATATTACAACCTATTGAGACTTCGGGTATGGATGAAATCCAGACTCCAAGAACACCTGCCAAACAAGTGTATGATCAGATTATAAGTGATATGACACAGGCCTCGGAATTGGTAGAAGATATTTCTAAAGTTGGTAACGGTAGCCGCGTAAACAAATCGGCAGTTTACGGTATGTTGGCCAGAGTGTGTTTGTATATGGCCGGAAACCCAATTAACGAAGGCAGACCTATGTACGAAGAAGCCAGAAAGTGGGCGAAAAAAGTAATGGATAATCCGGTGCATAAATTAAATAATAGCTACCAGGACGTGTTTGTAAAACTGGCAACAGACCAGTATGATATAGGAGAAAGTATCTTCGAAATAGAGTTCTACGGTAATGGACAAGGCATATACGCAACTTTGGGAGGTTTTGTCGGAATTCATAACGGCATTCAAAATAATAACACTTCAAACACAGAAACAAACGTAGGACAGGCATATGCATATTTGCAGACAACAGCATACGTCTACAATACTTTTGAAGAAGGCGATTTAAGAAGAGATTGGGCAATTGCACCTTTCACATATACTGCGGGTACAGACAATGAGGTATACTATGCACCGGGCGCATATTTATTCAATAGGTTTATCGGAAAGTTCAGGAGAGTGTCAGAAACTTTGAAACCTAAGCATGCTGGTCGTACTCCGCAAAACTACCCTGTTTTACGTTTTTCAGATGTATTGCTCATGTTCGCAGAAGCGGAAAATGAGATAAATGGCCCAACAGAAGATGCGGTTAATGCAGTTAATGAGGTAAGAAGAAGGGGGTACGGAAAACTACTTTATGGAGAAAGGTTAAAAACTATCACAATAACCAATGGAGGTAGCGGATATACTTCTGCGCCAACGGTAAGTATCACAGGGGGAGACCCGGCTACCGCGGCGACAGCAACAGCTGCTATTGCCAGTGGAAAAGTGACAAGCATAACAATCAGCAATCCCGGAACATTTTATAAAACTACTTCGCCTGTAGTAATTACTATTAGCGGTGGTGGAGGAACAGGAGCTACAGCAACTGCGACTATAACTTCTTTGGAAGAAGCCGATCTTACTATGGCTCAGAAGGCAGATGATGTATCTTTCAGAGAAATGATTTATCAGGAAAGAACCCGGGAATTGGCATTTGAAAATATGAGAAAAGCCGATCTGGTAAGGTGGGGTATCTTAATTAAGAAAATGAAAGAAAGTCTGGCGGATGCCAATACTGCTGTAGCTTATTCAAGTATTTCCAGAGCTAAATCGTATTTCGGGAATGCATCAGAAAGAGATGTATTGTGGCCAATACCTGGTTATGAGATTGGTGTGAATCCGAAACTGACACAAAATCCAGGCTACTAAAACTTAAAGACATGAGATCAATATTGCTTATATTAATAGTTTTTACATGTTTTTCATGTAAGAAATTAGAAGAAATAAAAACACCCGATTTTGACGTAGAAGTATCGAAAGAAAACTACCACGTGGGAGATACCGTTTTATTCAATTTCAAAGGAAATGCAGATATCATATCTGTTTATACCGGAGAAATTGGATATGACTATGATTCCATAAATGGTCGTATTATGCCTTCCAGTTTCAACGTAAATTTCGAATCTCAAACTCTGGATGGCGCGCAACGGGATCAGATATATGTTTATCTGATAAAGGAATTCGATGAAAACTATAGCATGGAGGGTATAGAAGCCATAAGGCCTTCATTAATAGAACTTAATGACAGGTTAAGGATAGCAACTCCTGATGACAACAGGCAATGGATTGCCAGTGGGTATGGAGATATTACCGAATATTTAAATACTTCGGAACCATCAGCCATTTATCTTGCTGTAAAACATCTGGTTCGTAATCAAAACCTTTATGGGACAGGAAACCTTAACCGGGTTAGAAACTTTAAGCTGCTGGCAGTGAATGAACTCGGAGAAAAGACGGTTTTTACACATTCAATTAATAACTGGACACTGTTTTCTTCGCCTAATAAAATGCCAAACAGGGCCTCGCTTGAAGATACACAAATGACTTTGAGGAATAGCTATGGAGCAACCTATGTAGCCGAAACCACAGAAGACTGGGTAATAAGCGATCCGATTCAAATAGAGCCCACAACAGATATGGGCCCAGATCATGCCCTTGGTATAAAAAGTCTGGCCGATGCTATGCCTAAGACATATGCCAAAATCTACAGTAAGGCAGGAGATTATAAAGTGGTTTTTAGAGCGGTTAACCAAAGTGCAGCCGGAAGAAAAGAGGTGCTGAAAGAAGTAAGAATACAGGTTGCCCCTTAAAATGTAGTATCAGGGATTATTTTATTAAGTCATTTTAAGTAACTATGTTAGATGTTTTCAGGATAACGAAAAATTGTCTGAAGGGAATTCCTTTTGCCCTGTCATTACTATTATATTTTAATACCTATGCTCAGAAAAGTCACAGGAAAGTACCGGGAAGAGTGGTAGCTTATAGTCCGGCAAGTTCAGGAAAATACATAGGCTCTCCCGGTATCTGCATTTTGCCTGACGGAAACTATATTGCAACACATGATTTATTCGGCCCAAATTCCAATGAATTTGTAAAAGCTATTACACATGTTTATCGGTCGAGAGATAAAGGGCGCACCTGGGAAAGGATAGCGGTTATAAACGGACAATTTTGGTCGAAGCCATTTCTATATCAAAACCAGCTTTACCTTATCGGAACAGATAAACACCATGGAAATGTGGTAATCAGAAGATCTGTTGACGGAGGAAAAAACTGGACAAATCCGCAGGATTCCAGATCAGGGTTATTAATGGAAGGCGAGTTTCATTGCGCTCCTACGCCAATAATTTCTCATAAAGGGTATTTATGGAGAGCAATGGAAAGGGCCGATGGACCTATAAAAAAATGGGGAAAAAGGTATGGCACATTTATGATGTCTGTTAAAGAAGGCTCAGATTTGCTTGATGCTTCAAACTGGAGATATACCAATACGCTTGCGTATGATTCAACCTATTTGAATGGGAATTTCGGAGCATGGATAGAAGGAAATGCAGTGGTTTCTCCGGATAATAATATTCTCAATGTATTAAGGGTACACCACCCGAAAGATAAATTGGGTGAAAAAGCTGCATAGGTTAAAATAACAGCAGATGGAAGCCAGAGCCAGTTCGACCCGAATACAGGATTTATTGATTTCCCCGGAGGTGGAAAAAAATTTACAATAAAATACGATGTGATCTCTAACAAATATATTTCGATAGCTAATTATGTACCCGAAAAATATAGGGGAGGAATAATACAGCTAGATAAGATACGGAATACTCAGGCATTGATATCTTCCGAAGATCTCATAAACTGGAAAGTTCACAAGATATTACTGCATCATGAAGACCCGG
>NZ_JBEBVH010000165.1:0-9074 GCF_040392825.1 Pseudopedobacter sp. | reverse complement strand
TTTCCACAAACACAATCTACTTTACCTCTGTTTTCCAATAAAACAGCTTATGCAGGAAAACGAGCATACATGGTGGAAAGAAGCGGTTATCTATCAGATTTATCCACGCAGTTTTAAAGACAGTAATCATGACGGAGTAGGAGATTTAAGAGGAATCATTTCTAAACTGGATTATCTGGAAAGTTTGGGAATAGATGCTGTTTGGCTGAACCCGATATTTACTTCACCGAATGATGATAATGGCTACGATATTTCAGACTATTGCAATATCATGCCCGAATTTGGAAGCATGGCTGATTTTGATGAGCTTTTGGCCGGTTTGCATAAGAGAGATATAAAGTTGATTCTTGATTTGGTAGCCAACCATAGTAGTGATGAGCATCCCTGGTTTCAGGAATCCAGAAAGTCACGAGACAATCCATACAGGGACTACTACCATTGGTGGCCTGCCGAAAATGGTAAACCATCGCAGCGGGAAAGCTATTTTGATATTGACCGCGATGCATGGAAGTATGATCCACAAACCAATGCTTTTTATCTGCACTATTTTTCCAGAAAGCAACCAGACCTGAATTGGGAAAACCCCAATTTAAGAAAAGAGATCTATAGGATAATCAAATTCTGGTATGATAAAGGTGTAGATGGTTTCCGTATGGATGTTATACCATTTATATCAAAGGATACCACCTTTCCAGAAATTCCCCATAAATACAATGGTAATTTCGGAGACTTTTATGCGCAGGGACCAAACCTTCATGCTTACCTAAAGGAAATGAACAAAGAAGTATTAAGCAGATATCCCAAAACGGTGAGCATAGCAGAAGGAGTTGGTGTAAAAACAGAAGATGTACACTTGTATATAGATCCGGAAAGAGAGGAATTGGATATGCTTTATCATTTTGAGGGAATGAGTATAGGCTACGTTCCGGGCGGTTTTAAGGAGTTACACCCCGATGGATTTAGTCTGTTGGAATTTAAACAGGTTTATACCAAATGGGATAAAGCCTTTGGGAAAGGGTGGGGAACCATCTATTTGGGTAATCATGATCAGCCCAGAATGCTCACGCGTTGGGGTAACGATTTGCCGGAATATCGCGATGTATCAGCAAAACTGCTACATACATTTCTCTTGACCATGCGGGCAACACCTTTTATTTATTATGGTGATGAAATTGGTATGGCCAATATCAAGTTTGATAATATTGCCGACTATCGTGATATCGAAAGTATCAACATGCACCAATACCTGAAGTCTACAGGCGGAGATTTGCAGCATTTTTTAAACGTACAAAAGCTCACGGCAAGAGATAACGGAAGAACACCTTTTCAGTGGGATGATACCAAAAATGCGGGCTTTACCGAAGGAACCTCGTGGATAAAAGTAAACCCGGATTATAAAGAGATTAATGCAGTTAAGCAAGAAGAAGACGAAAGCAGTGTGCTCAATTATTTCCGGAAATTAATAGCCTTAAGGAAAGAACACAAAACCTTAATTTATGGCGAATATCAGCTGCTCGACGTAACCAACAAGGCAGTATACACTTATAAACGAAAAGATGTAAACGGAGATTTTATTATTCTTTTAAATTTTACAGATTCTGATGCCAGTATAACCTTAGCGGAAGATATTCGGCATGCTCAATTGATAATTTCTAATTATAACGATCTTAACCTAACACAACCAATATTAAAGCCTTATCAGGCTGCGATATTAAAGATGGCGGATTAAGGCATTATAATGGAACACAGATACTGTAAATTAAATAAAAAAGCCGGTGAATCATCACCGGCCTTTTTATGTTTAAAAAATCTAAAATTAAAATTAGTCTCTTCTGCCTAACAACATAGAAGCATAATAAACTAAAGTTGCTAAAGATGAAAGTGCAGCAACAACATAAGTCATAGCAGCCCACCATAAAGCGTTTTTAGCCTGTTGATGTTCAACAGTTGTTTGCATAATACCTTTGTTTGCCTGTAACCAGGCTAAAGCCCTGTTACTTGCGTCAAATTCTACAGGAAGGGTAACAAAGCTGAAAATTGTTGTGATAGCCAAAGCACCAACCCCAATTGCTAAAACATAAGGATTACCACCAAAAGCCATTAACAAAACGCCTATCATTAACACCCATTGCACTAAGTTAGAAGCAATGCTCACAATAGGAACCATTGCAGATCTGAACTGTAACCAGCTATATGCTCTGGCATGTTGTACAGCGTGACCACATTCGTGGGCCGCAACAGCAGCAGCAGCAATACTTCTTCCGTGATAAACATCCGGAGATAAATTTACTGTTCTGTTTTGTGGGTTATAATGATCTGTCAGTTGCCCTTCGACAGAAATAATTTCAACATCATAAATTCCGTTGTCGTGTAACATTTTTTCAGCAATCTCGGCTCCACTCATGCCAGAGCTGAGCGGAATTTCAGAGAATTGCTTGAATTTGCTCTTAAATCTCCACTGTACAATGAAACTGATAACTGCAATACCAATAAAAAGAATTAATGCCATAGTTTTTTCTAATTAATCAAAATTCAAAGTTCAAAAATCGTTCCCCTCTTGGTCTTGTAATATCATCAAAAAAGGAGGAAAAAGGCTTTATAAACCATTAGTCCTGATTTTTTCTATCTCAATAATAATAAAATTCTTTTAGTAAATAATTAACGGACTGACAGAATTGTAGTTTTGTTACGCAGAATCAGAAATTTTGACAGAACTATAACGATTTATGCAGTATATAGTCGTCCAAAATATACTGGTGATAAGGTGTATCTATAGCCTTAACGATTTTGAATCCAATCTTTTCGTAGAAAGATAAAGCGGGGTTATTCCTGTTTACAAAAAGTTCCAATACAGATGCCCCTTCTGCCTGAGCAATTTGGGAAACTTTGTTTATCAAATGTTTACCAATGCCTTTGCCCTGAGCTTTCGGGTCTATATATAATTTATGGATTTTAATAATATCGGGATTTTCTGTTTCGGAGTAGCTGGAGAAACCCAAAGGGTTTCCTTCTTCTTCGGCAATTATAAAACGATGCCCGTTATTTATTTGTAATTGTAAGGCCCCTTCGGTATAAAATTCATCCAACATGGTTTTGATCTGTTCCTTAGAAAGTATTTGGTCATAAGCAGACCACCAGGTGTTATGTGCCAGTTGGTGAATAATCTTTAAATCTTCCTTTTGAGCAAACCTGAGCGTTATCATAAACTTTCTGCGATAAAAATAAAGTTGTTGGCAAATGTAAATTTGTAAAGGCCATCCCTTTCTGTTATAAAGGAATTGGTCGAAAAAGGTTTTAACCCTTCGTAATGTAAATCGTCAGCTTTGGATAGAAGGTGCACTTGCTCGTGGGCAGGTTTCCACTTGCTAAACCCAGATTTTATTGTAAAGGCTCTTTGGTTTTTGTTTAGAAGTACTATATCTATATCCCCTACAAATTTCGAATAAGGATCAATATTAAAGTTCTCCACAATAACGTTTACAGCGGGATAACCCTCTTCTATGAGAAAAAGAAAAGCGGTGTCCAGAAGCTGGTTATGCGTTGCTTTTATAAATTTCGTATGCTCTTGTGTAAAAGAGTGCGCATCTTCATCGCCAACAATTACATCAATTTTGAGGCCTAAGGAAGCTATCTTTTCAACCGCATTTTTTAATACAACTACTGTTGGAGACCACTCCAGAAGCTGACCCAGATTTTCTAAATCAAAATCATGAAGGTCAGCAATTAACAGAGCTGGCTCTTGTTTTTCTCTGATGATATGATGTGAAGACATTTTAGTCTGCTTTAGACCCTTCGTAAAGTTCGTATTCCAAAAGTCTGCAATCGAGCTTTCCGTTATAAAATTCTATCCTTCTGGAAGCCCTGAGACCAATTTTCTTTGCCAGGTCTGGGTTTCCGGTAAAAATATAGCCATAGTAACCCTTGCAGGATTGTTTCATAAAATCGCCCATGCGTTTGTAGGTCACTTCTAGTTTAGCATGTACGCCCAAACGCTCACCATATTCCGGGTTGAACATGATTGCCCCTTTCCCTTCGGGAATTTCAGTGTCGGCAAAATCACAAACCTGAAAATCGATCAATGTATCAACTCCGGCAGTTTTTGCATTCTTCCTGCTTATTTCCACAGCATCTTCCGAAATATCCGAAGCAATAATTTTTATATCAACATTTTTAATAACCTGATCTTTCAATCTACGACGCTCTGCAAAAAATACTTCCTCTTCATATCCCATAATATGCATAAAGCCGTAATTCATTCTGAAAAGACCCGGAGCTCTGTTGGTGGCAATAAGTGCCGCTTCTATAGCTAAGGTTCCCGAACCGCACATGGGGTTTACGAAGTTAGACTTTCGGTCCCATTTTGTGGCATAAATAGTTCCCGAAGCCAGCGCTTCCAGCATAGGTGCCTTTCCCGGGATCTTTCTGTAGCTATGTTTTGCTAAAGTTTCTCCGGAAGTATCCAGAAAAATTTCTGCTTTTTCATTTTTCCAGTAAAGGTGCACAACTGTTTTTGAATAATCGGCACCAGAGTTGGGTCTTATCTTGTGAACAGACTTAATTCTATCCGCGATGGCGTCCTTAACTTTTAAATTTGCAAATAATGGAGTCGTAATTGTTGGGTTATCCACATTTGATGTAACAGCAAAAAAGCCACTAAAATCAATCAGTTTTTCCCACTCTATCCCTGTTACTTCCTGGTACATTTCATCGGGGGTATTTGCCCTGAATTCTTTCATGCTATATAGTACCTGACTGGCACATCTGAGGTTGAGATTCAGCCTGATACATTCATTTATACTTGCTTTTAATTCGACACCTGTCGGGAAAGTTCTGACAGGTTTAAATCCAAGATTTTTAACCTCATCTTCCAGATAAGGAGCCAATCTTTTATTACAGGTTATGATAACCTTTGAAGGAGTGTTGAAAACTTGCGCCATAAGAATGTGCAAATTAACGATAAAAATATAGAGATTTGGGTCAAGTTTTTTAAATACCCTTTAGGAGATGGATGTAAAAGGAAAAGTTCATGAAGTTTCGGAGGTAATGAATGTTACCGACACGTTTAGAAAAAGAGAACTAGTTTTAGAAATTGCCGAGAATCCGCAGTATCCGGAATATGTGAAGTTTGAAGCAATACAAGACCGTTGTTCATTAATGGACCCTTTAAAAGCGGGGGATGATGTTGAGGTTTTCTTTAATTTAAAAGGAAGACCCTGGACAGACCCTAAAAGTGGCAGGAAAAACTACTTCAACACATTACAGGTATGGAAAGTAAATGTGTTGACAGGTCAGGGAGACATGTCTGCTCCTGCTCCACAATATGCGCCGCCAGTAGATATGAGTGCTGCGCCGGGAGAGGATGACGATCTTCCGTTTTAATTAGCCTATTTTCTGATTACAATGCGATAAAAAGCGGCACCTATCCCAATGGTGACCGCTTTTTCTGTGTTAAATTATGTTAAACCAATACCTTAACCACGCTTCAATTTTTTATATTTGATTGGGTATGAAGCGAAAGAGCATAAGTTTTATTATCGGATTAATGAGTTTGGCAATGCTGGGAGTTATTGCCATGCAGTATTATTTTCTAAAGGAATCTTATGTGCTTAAATCCCAGCTTTTCGATCAATCGGTTAATGATGCACTCAAAACTGTTGCGCTAAAAATTGAGCGAAGCGAGGCTGCGGAGTTTCTGGCCAAGCGGGCCGATTCTGATAAAAAACAGGAAGAAGAACAGCGCCTGAAAGAAAAATTACGTCTGGCAAGAAACGAAGACCGTAAAGGTTTAAAAGAAGACCCTACCCTGACTTTTATCAAAAAACTTAAAGCAGACCAGGCCAAGTCAGACAGCTTATTTAGGGTACGGGACAGCTTGCTGAGAAATCGCTACCCGAATATTCTGGTGTACAACGGACCTATAAAGGTAGATCTGAATGACAATCTGGGAAATGTACGCTACGATTTTGAAGAAATAATTGATGAGTCGGGTTACAGGCAAGTTGTAAAGGAAACTTATTCCAATTCGTATAAGCCTAATAAATTTGCAAGCAAAGCCGGACATGTTGTTATCGATTCTATTAAACAATATGTTGTTGTCGACCCAAATTTAGGACCTATTGTTAAAACTTTGGGTAAACCGAATTATCTGTCCAGCATATCGCCGAAGCAATTAGCCGAAGCTAACCGTAAAGAACTTCTTCAAAAACAAAAAGCCAGAGAAGTGAAACTTTACCTGGACTCTCTGGAAAGTTTAAAAAACAGGAGAGACATTTTTGATGATATCGCTTCGGAATATCAGCGGGTAAATATTCCATTAACCAAAAGGATTCAGAAGCATGTATTGGATTCCCTGTTGATATTGGAGTTGGCAAATAACGGTGTTTTAATGAACTTTAATTATACCGTTATCACCAATAATAACCAGGTTATTTTTGCCAGTCAGCGCCATTCTGAAGAGAATTTCGAAAAGAACGTATATAAAACCGCCCTTTTCCCAAGAGATATGGTCCGGGATGGGGGAATTTTAAAAGTGAGTTTTCCGGATAAAAAGACCCTCATTTTAAGTAATATGGATACCGTTCTGGTTTCATCTGGTGCGCTGTTACTTATTTTGTTAGGATGTTTCTCATTTACTATTTTTTCTATCCTCAGACAGAAAAAAATCTCTGAAATGAAGACCGATTTCATCAATAATATGACGCATGAATTCAAAACGCCTGTGGCCACTATCATGATTGCCAGTGAGGCATTGAAAGATCCGGAAGTTAACGATGATAGAGAAAGGGTTAAGCGCCTGGCAGGTGTTATTTATGATGAAAATGTTAGGCTGGGAGATCATATAGAGCGTGTACTGAATATCGCTAAGATTGAACGGGACGACTTTAAGCTGGAGAACTTACCGGTAAACATCCACGATTTAATAGTTGGTGTTACCGACAGCATGAGTTTACAATTACAAAAAAATAATGCTAACGTAGATTTACGACTGAATGCTACTTCACCATTAATAATGGGAGATGAATTGCATTTAACCAATGTCATCTACAATTTAATGGATAATGCCAATAAGTATGGTGGCGAAAATCCGGAGATAACCATAACAACGTACAACAAAGGGAAAGAGCTGGTGCTCACTGTAGCTGATAAAGGAATTGGTATGAGCAGAGATCAGCAAAGTAAAATATTCGATCAGTTTTATAGAGTGCCGAAAGGGAATGTTCACGATGTAAAAGGTTTTGGGCTTGGCCTGAATTATGTTAGTATGATGGTTAAGAAAATGGGCGGTTCGGTAAGTGTGAAAAGTGAAAAAGATGTAGGTTCGGAGTTTGAATTAAGATTTGTATCTTACAAATATGACTAAAAAACGAGTGCTTTTGGTGGAAGATGATCCCAATCTGGGAGCAATTCTTGAAGACTACCTTTCTTTAAAAGGTAAGTTTGATGTTAAGCTGTGTAAAAATGGAGAGGAGGGTTTGAAGGCTTTTACTGCCGGAGAATTTGATATATGCATTCTTGATGTGATGATGCCGAAGAAAGACGGACTTTCTCTGGGCAGGGATATCCGGAAAATTAACACTACAGTGCCCATTATTTTCGCGACAGCGAAAGGTATGCTGGAAGATAAAACCGAAGCTTTTGGTTTGGGAGGAGACGATTATATTACCAAACCTTTTAGAATAGAAGAATTGCTGCTTAGGATTAACGCTTTGTTAAAGCGTGTAGGCAGTCAGGAAGGATCTGCTGAAGAGAAAATAAAAATCTTTAATATTGGCGAATATGTCTTTGATTACCAGAGCCAGGTGATTGATAGAAACGGAGATCAGCAAAAATTAAGTACGAAAGAGGCAGAGTTGCTTAGACTGCTTTGTCTTAAAATGAACGATGTACTTACCCGCGAAGAAGCTTTACTTCAAATATGGCATGATGATAATTACTTCAACGGCAGAAGTATGGATGTTTTTTTAAGTAAATTAAGGAAGTATCTCAGAGATGATCCGAAGGTAGAGATCATCAATGTTCATGGAAAAGGGTATAAGCTATTGGTAAGCTAATTTTCATCATCCATCTTTATTTGGTGTTTCGTTTGAAAAAATCAACTATATCAGGAATAGTCTGCTCTGGGAATTCGTGTCCGCCATCACTTTCCTGTATTACAAGTTCTGTATTATAATTTCCGCGATAATACATTTTGTCGCCACTTTTTTCACCATTACTTACAACCCCAAGGTTACGTTTAACCAGAGGGATCGATTTTATTTGGTTTTCATAAGGCACTGTTTTATCGTTTTTCCCAATATACATCCAAACAGAGATGGGCAATGCGCCGGAAATCATTATACCTCCCTGTGCAGAAGCAGAACATATTGCCGATAGTTTATCACCTCTTTCTTTCCATAATACATTGGCAAACCGGGCGCCGTTAGAGTGTCCAACCACATAGATACGATGATAATCTATTTTATATCTGCGGTCT
Source organism: Pseudopedobacter sp. (assembly GCF_040392825.1). NCBI lineage: Bacteria > Pseudomonadati > Bacteroidota > Sphingobacteriia > Sphingobacteriales > Sphingobacteriaceae > Pseudopedobacter > Pseudopedobacter sp. Next base: position 601 of record NZ_JBEBVH010000165.1, on the reverse strand, counting down.
AAGTCTTCGAATACCTGATCGAAGAAATTGATATCCCGATTTTCCAGATCATTCGGAAAGATCTGCCACCCATTCATTTTTCCCATAGGATCTAGTTTTGACTTCCTTCCTGGAATACCTTCCATAAATACAATTAAAGCTTCTTTATAATGATTCTGAAAATCTAATTTCCTGCTCACAAGATTGGCATTTCCCCCATGTCCGTGGAATATGAAAACCACTGGAATTTTGTCGGTTTTCTTAGATTGTTCGTATATCATTACTTTTCTGGGAATACCATTTATATTATAAACCTTTGTTGTTTGAGCAAAGGAACTAGCGTAAAAACAGATGAATAGGAAGCAGTATTTAATCATATGCATTGAGTTTGCTTTTTTGATTACATTCTCAATGAAAAGTTTAATGCTGTGTATAAGTTGGTATTCGAAATGGGATGAGTTTAATTTAATCGGGTTGTTCTTAGGGCAAGGAGAGCGGTTATCAATGTAAAGAGAGATAAGCTCCTGATAAGCTGAAAAATTCCTAAATTAAAGGAAATTTTAACTTATGAAATTTCCTTCACTCCATCAGCTTGGGTTAGACTTCTTAACAGTATGCAAGC
>NZ_JBEBVH010000164.1:0-9091 GCF_040392825.1 Pseudopedobacter sp. | reverse complement strand
AAAAGTGTCTAAAAATAGCAGTTTTCAAGTAATCTTTAATAAAATTTAGACTTATACTTCATTATAGTATGGAGGATTAATATTAAACAGTCATATCTGATTTATCTATATTTATAAAAACAAATAATTTTCAAAACGATCAGGATAACCTTCGTTACTATCAAAAACAAATTACCTACTGTTTAAATTTTCACAGGCAGCGAGATGACTATAATTCATTTACATGTTGGCAGCCCGCTAAGTATATTTACCAAATATCCTGTGAATCTCTTCTTACAATTCAAATTCAACATTATCAAAACCATTTTAGCTGAAATTAAAAGCCGTTTTGCCGATATAGATATAATTTCACATCTGTATTAACTCTATTTTATTTATGTATTACAATAGTTTTTTAAGCAAGGTGTCTTTGTTTGTCTTAGTAGTCTTACAATTAAGTTCGTCTAAGATACTAGCAAATGAAAATAACGGAGAACAGTGGTTTTTAAATTCTATCAAAACGATTACTTATCAACTGAATAAAGCTGCAAGTATATATACTCCTGGTAAAAACCCCCGATCTGTTAATCCTGACGGAACTGTGAGGGTTGCTCCGTACAGAGATTGGACAACCGGATTTTTTCCTGGTTCTTTGTGGTATGCATACGAACTAACCAACGACAATAATCTGGCACTGCAAGCTAAACGCTTCACTCTGGCTTTAGATTCTGTACGTTATATTAAAGATACTCACGATGTAGGTTTTATGCTTTATTGCTCTTATGGAAATGCATATCGTATTACAGGAGATAAGATGTATTTACCTGCCTTAAAAGACGGAGCTTCTAACCTCGCTTCCAGATTCAATCCAAAAGTTGGAGCTATACGCTCCTGGGATTTTTACTGGTGGAATTATCCGGTAATTATAGATAATATGATGAATTTGGAGTACCTGTACTGGGCTGCAAAAGAATTTCAGCAGGATGCATATAAAGATGTGGCTAATGCTCATGCTCTTACCACGCTTAAAAATCATTTTAGAAAAGATTATAGTTCATACCATGTTGTTGACTATTCTCCTACAAGCGGTAATGTTCTGGCAAAAAGAACGCATCAAGGGGTTACAGATGAGTCTTCCTGGGCCCGCGGACAGGGCTGGGCGGTTTATGGCTATGCCATGTGTTATGCAAACACTAAAAATCCGAAGTTTTTACAACATGCAGAACATATTGCCAAATTCATCATGAATCATCCGCGCATGCCAAAAGACAAAGTTCCTGTATGGGATTTTGATGTACATAATGCCATGGACGTGGAAGAAAAAGCACCCAGAGATGCTTCGGCTGCAGCGGTTATAGCTTCGGCTCTTTTAGAATTGAGCGCACAGGCAAAAGATGGCGATAAATACTTCAGATATGCAGAAGATATCTTAAAGTCTCTATCTTCTGAGGAGTATTTAGCTAAACCCGGCTCAAACCAGTACTTTATTTTAAAACATAGCGTTGGCGCATTTCTTTACAATTCAGAAATAGATACACCTTTAAACTATGCAGATTACTATTATTTGGAAGCGCTAAAACGCTATGCACAAATCAAAAAAATTGACTTAGACAAATTAGCGAACAGATAACAGGCATAGTGGAGCATACAAAACAACAGATACAGATTACATAAATCGCAAAAACAATAAACAAACCGTTATATTATATACTAAAAATGAAATTAATCAGACTTCTTATCATCTGTATGGTACTCATCGTTACAGATATAGTAAAAGCACAAAATACTTTAATAACCAAAGAAAGTTTCGATATTATTAATCTTCAGTATCCGGGTTTAGAAAAGGTTAAACAACTGGTTGAAACAAACAAATTTAAAGAAGCATCTGCCGAACTATTAAATTATTACAGAAATCGCAAAACGGTTAAACATCCCGATTTTAATGTTGGCGATGAGGCCAGATTTCGTGGAAAAGATATTGGCAAAGCCAATAAGGAAAAGGCAGACAATGCTTTGGACCATAAGTTTCAACCGCATAAAGGTTATGGCTTTTACGATTACGGCACAGACATTAACTGGCAATACTGGCCTGTTAAAGACAATGAGGTACGCTGGCAATTACATCGCGTATACTGGTGGCAGCCTATGGGTATGGCTTACAGAAGTACCGGTGATGAAAAGTATGCTAAGGAATGGGTATTTCAATTTAGAGACTGGGCTGCGAAAAACCCACTGGGATTATCTGCTGATAATGACCGCTTTGCCTGGCGTCCGCTTGAAGTATCGGAAAGAATTAATAGCTTACCCGGCACTTTCAATCTTTTTGTACCCTCTCAGCACTTCACTCCCGATTTCTTAATAGAGTTTCTGACAAGCTTTAATCACCAGACAGATTATGTTACCAAACATTACAGCGAAAAAGGAAACCATCTTCTGTTTGAAGCACAACGTGTATTAGGCGCGGGATGTATTTTTCCGGAACTTAAGCTTGCTCCGAAATGGAGAAAGAGTGGCATAGAAATACTAAATGAAGAAATTGGAAAACAAGTCTATGATGATGGTCTGCAATGGGAGCTTTCGCCTGTTTACCATAATGCCTCTATTGATATTTTTTTAAGGGCTTACAGATATGCTCAATTGGCAAAGCAAGAACATGAGTTTCCGGCAAGCTATAAGCAAACGGTAGAAAAAATGGTAATGGCTACTATTAATTTTTCTTTTCCGGATTATTCGTACCCAATGTTTGGCGACTCGTGGATAGGCTCTAAAGCCGGAATGATTAAGCAGTATCAATCGTGGTCGAAAGCTTTTCCCGCCAATACAATAATTAAATACTTTGCAACAGATGGAAAAGAAGGTTCTCAACCCAACTATCTTTCAAACGCATTAAAAACTACAGGCTTTTACACTTTCAGAAACGGATGGAACGATAATTCTACTGTAATGGTTTTAAAGGCAAGCCGACCTGGAATGTTTCACGCACAGCCTGATAACGGAACTTTTGAACTTTGGATTAAGGGAAGAAATTTTACACCCGACGCTGGTTGCTATGTATATAGCGGCGATGCAGAGATTATGAAAATGCGAGATTGGTATCGCCAGACTAAAGTTCACAGCACTTTAACATTGAATAATGAAAACATGGTGATTACAGATGCTAAACTAAATAAATGGAAAACAGACAAAAACCTGGATGTGTTAACCTATACAAATCCAAGTTATACTGGTCTTAATCATCAGCGTAGCGTATTGTTTGTTAATCAAAAGTATTTTGTCATTATTGATAAAGCCAGCGGAGATGCTACCGGCAATCTGGGTATACATTTTCAACTAAAAGAAGACAGCAAGCCTGTTTTTGACACCAATAAAAACAGTGTTTATACAAACTATAGCGATAATAACAATTTACTGATTCAGAACTTCAATAAAGACAAGGCAAACCTGAAAGAAGAAGAAGGTAAGGTATCTTATGTTTATAAAAAGGAAATAAAACGTCCTGCTTTTGTTTTTGAGACGACTAAAGCCAATAACAGTAACCAATACTTTGTTACTTTGCTTTATCCATACGACACCAATGAAGCTCCGCAAGCTACTATTGTTGAAAACAAAGGAAATGATTTTGAGAAAGGTATCATTAACCTAACTGTTATTATAAACGGCAAAAAGGAAAAGCTTTCTGCTGCGTTGTATTAGTAAGATTTTATCTCAATGCATCTTATATAGATGCTAAAGAAGTGTCTGAAAAGGTTCTTGTTGTCCCAGGCTACGAAAGTTTCTCCTAAAGAGACTTGATCCAGAATGACAATACTTTTGACTTTTCAGACACTTTCTTCAATAAGACCAAAGCAATTTTTATTATAAACCAATTTTAACCGCCATTATCATGAAAAATCAAATCAGAAATTATCTGTCGGCTATTTTCCTGATGTTATTAACTATCTGCTGTAACAAAAAGGAAACCGCCGAAAGCACAACCAGCAAGCTTACCGATACGGCAACTATTGACACCGTAATTAGTAATACTGACAGCACCAAACAAGAAACTGCGACTAACGATACCTTATTTAATGCAAATTATGAATCTGGTACGCTTAATTCTGGAATTGCTAATGTATTTGCGACAAAAGCCACCGCCACCGATGCCGCTTACATGCTTAGTCCTGGAGTTAACAGTAATTACGCTATTGCACATAAAGTTACTCTTGGCCTTTCTGGTTATTATTCTAACGATGCATACCGAAGTGAAGCAGATGCACTTAACGTTCCCGATGCACTATTTTTTCCTGGCATGGAGAGACGATACGAATTTAGCGTTTATTTAAAAGACTGGGGGCAATGGAATTCAGAGAATCCCCCGTATGGCGACAATATTTTCCAGCTAAAAGTAACTGGTGGAGACCCTGTACCTGTACGGATACTAACTAAAAGAAATACCATTGTTGCCAGATATGATGCCAGTGGAAATGGCATAATTATATCTGATTTCAGACCTCAAATTAATAAGTGGATTGATTTTCGGATAGATGTTAAATGGACGTTGGATAATACCGGATATTTTAAAATTTACACCAGATATGAGGGTGAAACAGATTATACTTTACGGCTTCAGAACCTGAATGCCAGAACTTTCACCGGTACTAAACTGCAAAATGGACAAAAAGGTTATATTAAATGGGGAGTGTATAGAGAAGCGGGAAAAGATGCTGATGGGAATGTTATAATAGCAGACAATATACTTACAAGAATTGCATACCATGATAACATTCGTATCATTAAATTGGATTAACATTTGATTGGGATTTTCACCAATCTTGATATCAAACCATAAAGTATAATAAGAGCGGATGTTTGGTAACATCCGCTCTTATTATTATTGCAAATCGGACTTCTTATACCAATACTATTTCACCAGAATACACATGGCATTAAGATAATAAAAGCCATTCTTTTCTGTATTGTTTGGACCCGCTGTTACATCAACAACTATATCCCCATTACTATCGGGAGACAAGTTTTTAACCGTAACCAACTGATCTTTATTGTTAGTTGCATCTATAGCCGACACTACCTGTTTGGCTCCTTTAGTAGTAAACTGAGTTTCTCTTTTTTCCTGATCTTTTGCCCCTCTGGAAGAAAAGTAGCTTATAGTATATTTCTTCTTCGGATTTAAACCAGAAAGCTTAATTACACTTCTTTCTACCTTTTTCTTATTGAATACTTCTTTTGTATTTCCGTAAAAACTGCTTGCAGAAATATCATCAGGCATATCCAAAGCTGTATTCGTAGCTTTCTGTCCACTGGTATTCTTGCTATTGAACCCTTCCACCAGAGTCAATTTAATCCCCGTGAATCCGCCTTTTTCGTCCAGAAGGTTACTTACTTCAGAACCGGAATTAAAATACGTGAGATTATTCCAGTTATCATATGCCTGTGCATCTCCAAAACCGATATAAATCGGATACTTACTCAATTCGTTGCCTTTTGCTTGATAAGCATTAAGTTGAGTGACTTCAAATGGCTTTAACACCGCCGAATGTGCAGCAAGTTTGGCTATCTCTGCTCCTTTAGCAGTAACTGTACCGGGTTTAAATGTGTTGGAAATTACGGGCTTATTGAAGATCTTTTCGTACCAGGTAGAGGCTGCGGTAAAACGGCCTATGTTTAAATCCAGATGGTAACCATCTCTGGTAAGGTTATCACCGATGTAGCTGGTTCTTGCATTTTGAATAGCTGTTCCTGCTGGAACTACGATATCTATTGGTACTATAGTATTTACCTGTCTGGACACATTAACTATGGCCTGATACATTTTCTCCTGATCTCTGTCGTAATTCACAAAGCCTTTATGACTAGAATTCTTCGCATAGGCCCAGGTTTGATGATAAACATATTTTACATTTGGATTTTTAGCCCGGGCTTTTACATATTGAAAAAGCTCTGGCAAATACTCTTGTACTGTTGTGAGTTGTCCGGACAATGGGCTAGCCTGCTGAAAACTGATATAATCCCAGTCTTCGTCTGCAAGTGCAGTCTCTATAGATGTTTTGGGAGTAGTATTTTTAATACCATTTAAACCTATTTTTCTGTAAGCATACACCGCTTTATTTTCACGGATATTTTTCACATGAAGCTCTAAAGGTGCACCTCCGATGTACAGGTTCGCAATAATTACCTTAATACCATCGGCTTTTGCCAGATCGTACAAATAATTTTCTACCCCATCTTCGGAAAAGCTGTTTCCTATGGCTAATATTTTGGTTACTTTTCCTGACTGAGCTTGTACGCTAAGTGCATGAAAAGCAGACAAATTTACCAGCAAAAAAACAAGCCATAGTTTGATTTTCATCAGAAATGCTCTACGGGAAATCGGATTTTTCATTGTCTATTTTATTTTTTTATAACTTCGGAAATTGCTTTACCAATAGCACCATTAGGCACTTGTATACGTAACAGGGCTGCAATAGTAGGTGTAATATCACACATAGAATAGCTTTCTACAGACTTACCCTTATTTATTCCCCAGCCCATAAACACCAATGGGATATGTGTATCGTATGGATTCCACAAACTATGTGTCGCTCCTTTTGCACCACCTAAGGTCCATCCTGGTTCTGGAATAAAAGCTATCTCGCCTGTTCTTTTAGAATTGTAGCCATTTATAACCTTTTCTTTTATAGATTGCGGAATAGATGCATTGCCAATATTTTCCATATCTGCGGCAAATTGGATTCCTGGTTGTTTAATTAACAGGTTTACTACATCCCGTTTCAATTTTGGATAATCAACACCTTTTTCTACAGCTTTTTTAGCATCCAAAGACAAATATATTCCAGTATTGCCAGTTACTATTTTTTGAATTCCATATTTAGTTTCAACCATTTTATTTATGGCTACTATGGCATTTTTCTTCAGCCCTAACAAGCCTGTAGGAATTTTATGTTCTTCAAGAAAAGTCGGATTATGTGCTCCACCATGATCTGCTGTTAAAAATACCGTGTAATTTCCTTTCCCTACTTTTGTGTCCAGATATTTAAAAAATGCAGAAAGGTCTTTATCCAATCTTAGTAAACCATCTTCTGCTTCAACGGAATTGGCAGAATACATATGGCCAATATAATCTGTCGAAGCACAATTGATAGTTAAAAAATTGGTTACCGGCCCATTTGCCAGATCATAACCCTCTACAGCTGCTTTAGCAAACTCCAGAGTTAAGGTATTACCAAACGGAGTTTTTCTAATATTATCCGGATTAAGTTCATAATACCTTTTAATATCATGCGGGAATACGGGCTTCTTCTCTCCGGGAAAAACACCTTCCCACGGCACATAGTCCGGTGTACTTTGCAGATAGGTTTCTATCGGGTATAATGTACTCCAACCATCTTTAACCAGATTTCTACCTACTTTTTTGCTATTGAATTGGCTTACCCAGGATGGCAGTTCTTTCATATAGTAAGTACTTGTAATAAAGTTTTCACTTTCGCTATCTAGCCAGAACGCTGCTGTTGGAGTATGACCTGCAGGCATAATTGCTGCCCTATCTTTTAAAGAAACACCTACAATTTTAGAACGAAAGTTAGTTGCCAATGCCAGCTCATCGGTGATGGTAGACGCTAAAAGGTTACGCGGTGACATTCTTCCGGCTGCCGAAGCGCTACCTACTGTCTGCTCTACGGTATCTTCTGCACAGTACCATGCTCTTCCGGTAAGCTGATCTGTAAAATTGTTTGATGTAATACCGTGGATTGCAGGAACAGAGCCTGTATAAATGGTAGAATGTCCTATCGCTGTAACTGATGGCAAATGTGTAATATAAGTATTTTCACAACTGAAACCCTCGTTCAGCAATCTTTTAAAGCCGCCAGATTCGTAACGGTCATAGTAACGATAAAGATAATCCCAACGCATTTGGTCTACAACAAGACCTACTACTAATTTGGGTCTGGCAACTCCACTATTTTGCTTCTCTTTTGCACCAACTATGGTAGTATTGAATAGGAGGATTATAAACAGAAAAGACTTAATAACATTGTACTTTAAGGCTTTCATTTAATAAAATGGTTCTTTTTGGAGTAATTATTTAAAGCTTGTAAATGTAAAGAAGCTATCGAAAAAGTCAAAGAAAACATTCATTTTGTTGTTTCATAATGCTTAGTTATTCAACAATTTAGTTTTCTGCTTTCAATAGCTTCCGGAATTAGGTTATTTGATAAATATGACAGTTTCTACTCTACGCTGACCATAATGATCAAACTTTTTATTGTCTGTTGGATAATTAACGATTCCATTATAAGGCTGTCCTTTTATCCACATCATGGTAGAACCTCCACCATCAATATTCATTGCAGATTTAGGATTGAAAAAACGCTGTAAAAAGGCTGTTAACTCTTTTGCCGACATTCCTAAAGCATTTTTGTTTCTTCCATCGACGGTTATTAATAATAGACGTCCTTCTGGTGTTACTGCTATTGCCGTTCTCGGATGACGTACTCCCTGGTGTTTTAGGTAATGCTCGTAATGCAGTTTTTTGATATTAATTCCTGTTGTATCGGCAAAAGTTAAACCTACCGGTTTAAAATTATCTATTAACATTGGTGCTCCGGTCATAATATTTTTCGATTTTATGGTCGAAAAGTCTTCTGGTGAGAATTGAATGTTAAAGTCTGTTCCTTTGTCATCGAAGGTAAACATACCCTGATGTTTCCACCAGTAAATACTGTTTTTAGGAACTTTTACGTGTTGGATGTCTTCCCCTTTTAAACGCAGATGCATGTAGTCTGCAGAATCTTTTTTTTCTATGAAATAGGTGGCATTGATACCTGCGATAGCACCCGGAATGCGATTGGCAAACACAGACAAAGAGTCCTTTTCCTTTTTATACCCGAACACCATTTGCCCCTGTCTAGCCTTAGGATTGAAACTGACTACATTTACATTCTGATGCGCAAATTGCTTGTCGGTATTACTTTGATATTTATACCAAATTACATCTTTTCTAAGTGTATCTACAGTCCACCCGGATCTTTCTTTTAGCTCTGTAACTGATTGACTGATTTCTTTTTGACTCGAGCAAGCTGAGAAAATTAGTGCTGCACTTAATAAATAACTAACT